>DATISA010000367.1:0-50253 GCA_035469245.1 Gemmatimonadaceae bacterium | reverse complement strand
GAGAAGCGAGTCCGCGCTGTTTCGGTTGACGTACGCGCCGGCGATGACCTTGTACCATTGCGCGCCCTGAACCAGTGCCGGCGAAAAGGTCGAGGCGGGCAGCGAGCTGCCGTCCTGCTGCAGCTTCAAGATAGCGCCTGCCTGCGTGTTCGCAGCTAGCAATTCAACGGCGAACGCGGCGGCTTGCGCCGAATCCTGTGGGTTGCTGATACGAAGATCGTCGGCCGCGCCAGCCGTCGTACCAGCCATGCTGTCCTGCGTCGTCGAGTCGGCATGGACGACCTGCGCGCCCGCGCTTCGATGCGCGGAGTCCGGTCGCGGACCGACCCGCGGCGGGCCGCCTGCCATCGGTCGGTACGCCAGCCAAGCCGAGATCGCGGCGGCGCTGAGGGTCAATCCAATGCCCGCGACGGCTGCGGCGCGCTGCTGCCACCACTTCTTCTGCGGCGCAGCGGCCTGCGGAATCCGTGGAGCCGGCCGCGGCTCGCGGACGGCATAGATCACGGAAGCCACCGGAAGCTTGCGCGGCGCCATCTCTCCTACGACGATGGCCCCGTCGGCTGCCGCGACGAGGTCCTCGATGTGTGGCGCGCTCGCCGGCGCCGCGAGCACCAGCAGCGCACCGACCTCGGCGAATCCAGCGGTGAGTCGTGCCCAGCGCGGATTCGTCAGGATCTCGTCGTAGTCCGGCGGCTCGGTGCCGCTCGGCAGAACGAACAACTCGGCGACGTCCGCCACCGGATGCGCGATGGCATTGATCGACACGCCGTACAAGAATGTGTCGACTAAACCGTGTGGGTCCTCGATCTGGACCAGATCCCGAATCGGAGGCGATTCGGCGAACAAGTCGCCGACCGCCGTCCGGCGGAATGCTCCCTGAACTCGTCCGATGCCCACGGCGACTTTGCCCGTCGCGACCGGATCGGCACCAAGCACGACGATGGCGTGATAGCCGTCGAGGTTGTGGGCGAGTTCCTCGCCGGCCGCCTGCCAGTCGAAGGGTCGCTTGATCGGCGGCGCCGTCATGGTGTTCCCGGGTACACGACGTAGCTCTGGCCCGAGGCGCGGCCGGCCTGGTCGGCCGCGGCGCGTGTGGGATAGGGACCGACCACTACCCGATACAGCGTCGTGCCGCTGGTCAAGGATGTCACGACTCGCGCGGCCTGGCCTTGCACGACGATCTTCGCCGCCTGCTCGCGAGCCTTGCCTTCATCGAGCAGCACCGCGAACGAGACTGTGAAGCCCGACGTCGTCGAATCGGCGGGCGCCGCCTGTGGATGCGTGGCGACCGTTTCAGCCGGTGCCGCGACCGGAGCTCGGCCAAGCGTGTCGGAATCGCCGGGGAAGTGGGCCGGCTGGTCCAACGCTGCCGGACGTTCGCGGAGCCCGGTCCAGACGAACGGATACCAGAAATCTGATGCGCCGTCCGGCACACGCTGGAGCTCGCGCCCCGTCGGGCCGTCGAGGAACACGACGTCGCGACCGTCAACGGCGGCGATCGCCCCGTCAGGCGCCACGAACGGCACGTCGCCCAACCATCGCGATCGAATCGTGCCCAGGACCCGATCCGAGCCGACGCCGACGATCCAGACCGAGTCACCTTTCGCGGCGCGCACGAGCAGGTAGCGGCCGAAAGGGTCGACCCTGAGATCGCGCGGCTCGCCGGGGAGCTCGACGCGGGCCGTGATTCGATCGCGATACCGGTCGACGACGTACAGCGTCGATGAGGAATCCGTCACGACGTAGAACCGGTCTCCGCTTGGCGTAGCAGCGATTGCCCGGACCGTACGATCGAACGTGATCGGTGACGATTCGACGAGCGTCTGCGCGGCGACTCCCGTCATGGTGCGCTTGGACGCGAGGTACACACGTCCACCGAACGGCGCGCCGACGGCATGGCTCACGCTTCCCGGCTCGAGCGTGTCGAGCAGCTTGGTGTCGGGCGGCCGCATGCGCCACAGCCGACTCGATTCGGCGCGCCCGGCAAGCACGAGGACTCCGCCGTTCGATTGCGGGAAAACGGCGCGGGCTGCTTGCGGGGGCTTGAACGTCCAGTTGCCGGCCGGCGTGCACCGTACCACGGCGCCGTCCGAACCGACTCCAAAGATCGTCGAGCCGTCGATCGATGCCATGCCGTCGAGCGGCCCGCGAATCGGCAGCGTGACTCCGCCACCACGCATGTCGATCCAGAGCGGGCGACCACGCGTATCACTCGCCGCGATCACGCCGCCGTCGGGGTCGAACGCAAGCACACGGTCGATCGCCGGAGCGGGGTCGGTGCCTGTCCATATCGTCGAATCGATATCCGGATAGCGCATGACCCGCGCGATCCCGCCGGCGCGAGGGACGCGGAGGAGGAGGGCGTCAGGTCCGCGCTGCCCCGGCACGGACGCCGTACGCACCGCTTGAGATTGTTCGGGTCGATCGTTGCGCGAACACGCCACGAGCGCGAGCGCCAACGCGAAGAGCGAGCGCACGACCGGAAACATATACGATTGGCGACGGGTGGTCAGCTAGCGCGCTGAATCAGAAACTCGGCCACAACGACCACGTCCACACGCCGCGGTGACCGTTCTGGTCGACCGGGATGGCGTAGTCCCAGCGCATGATCGCGTAGTTGAACAGGTTCAATCGAAGGCCGAACCCGTAGCTTCGCAACGGATAGCGCTGATTCGCGATGTCGTACCCGTCGGGACGGGTCAGCGACACGCTCTGGCCCCGCGACCAGGCGAGACCCGCGTCGTAAAACACCAGGCCGTCCAGCGGCGGCAGATCGACGGGTAGAAAGCCCAGTTCGAGCCGGCGCACGAGTGGAAAGCGCAGCTCGGCGTTGGCGACGGCGACGCGGCTTCCCAGCAGCTGCAGCGCGCTGCAATTCGTGGGATTGGCGCCAATGACGGGGCACGACAGATAGAACGTGCTGTTTCTGTCGTAGCCCCGCACGAAATCCGGACGCGCGATGTACTTGGGGAATGCTGTCTCGTCGTGGCCGATCGAAAGGTCGGCGTAGAGGCGCGTCGCCAGCGTGAGATAGTTGAAGATGATCGGGTCGTAGCGGCGATAATCGGCAAGGTACTGGACCCAGTTGTACGAGCCGTGCACCGGGCTCACCTGGAACCGGTAGCGCCGGCCCATGATCGGCCCGGTGTAGCCAAATAGTGTATTGTCCGACACGAGGGCCAGCTGGCCGTCGACGTAGTTCAGCGTCGGATCGCGATGGGTGCTGTCGACCGAATAGGCGCTCGCCACCGTACCGCCCGTGACCTTGCGCGTGACGAACAGGCGGCTGCGATCGATGTTGTTGAAGCCTGCCCCGAGCTCGACGCGCGTGAATCGGTTGAACGGATAAGCGGTGACCCCGAAGGCCTGACGCGCCACGTAGGTCGTGATCTGCTGCGCCTCGAGCGCGACTCCCGGGTCGATGGTGTTCGCGAGCGAGTCGCCGGACAGGAAGTAGTAGGGCGCCTGCGAGAGCGCCGTCGAGTACTGCCAGCGATGGGCAAGATTGGTATAGCCGATGAGGGCGCGCGCCTCGCTGGCGCGGCCGTTGATCTCACCCGAGATCGCCAGGTGGTTGTTGCCGAGCATGTCGCTCATCACGAGCGTGGTGCCGCCGAACACGGTTCGCCCGAAGGCATCGGGCGAGTACGCGATCGTGGGGCGCGCGGAAAAATCCGGCTGGAATCGAACGCGATAGTTGTCCACGCGGAACCTCGCCGTGTCCGGCAGTCCGATCGTTGCCGAATCGAGCATCTCGACGACCGAGACCGTCCTCGGCGTGCTGTCTGCCGGAACCGGCGGGGAGATCGCGATCCGCGGCAGGTCGCGGTACGGCCCCTTTCGCAGGGAGCGTGGATTGTTCACCGTCCAGATGGTGTACTCGCCGTTGTCGTAGAACGTGAACGCGAGCCGATCGGCGTCTCGCGCCCAACTGATCGCCGGGCTGTACTCCGTGAGCGCCGAGATCGCGCCAACGACATTGGTGAGCTGGTAGTGGTCGCGCGCCTGAAGATCGTACAAGAAGACATTAGACGTCCCGGTGCGATCGGAGAGATAGGCGATCGATTGCCCGTCGGGAGCCCATTGCGGGTTCAGATTCAGCCCCGACTGGCCAGGCAGCACGGTGATCGCGCCGCTCTCGAGGTCGAGCAGGGCGATCCGCCACGGCTTGAAGGTGAGCAGGGCGAGGCTCGCGCTGTCCCGATCGGTGGCGAAGGCGATCGTTCTTCCGTCGGGAGACCACTGCGGCTGCAAGTCGGCGTACTTGTCGTGCGTGAGTTGCCGGAGGCCGCTGCCATCGGCGTTCAGCATGTACAGATCGGTAATGCCGCCGCGCGTTCCGCTCACCACGAGTTGCCGTCCGTCCGGGGACCAGCTCGGTCCGGTCACCGACTCGAGATCGAGATCGAAACGGCGGACGACATTCTGGCTGCGCACGTCGAACAGATAGAGCACGTCCTTGCCGCGGCGCTGCGCGGTAACGGCCAGCCGTTGACCGTCGGGGGAGAAGGCGCTCTGCGAGTAGAGGAGCCGCAGCTCCTCGAAGTTGGGATCGAAGGTGCTCTTGACCAGGCGAGCGATGCGCTTGCCGGTTTCCCCATCACCCAGCCAAAGATCGATGAAGACCTGACCGCGCAGGCGGTTCCCGTTCGACAGGAATGCAATGCGCTTGCCGTCGGGCGAGAGGGCCGGCGCGAGGAAAATCTCGCCTCCGCTGTTCTTGCTCGTGAGCAACGGCTGGGCGAATCGACGTGGCCTGTCCATGATCCCGATCGCCGGGAGCAGCTGGGTTTGAACATCCTCCCGCCACTCGTCGCCGAGTTCCTCCAGCGAGATGCCGAGCTCGCGGCGGAACGCGCGCTCAACGCCGACGCTCGGAACCGAATTCATGATCTGGCCGATCACCTCGTCGCCCCATTTCTGGCCAATGAAGCTCCAGATCGAGTGCCCGTAGCGATATGGGAAATACTTGTCGGGTTTGTCGGTCAGCTCCTCGATGCTCGGCAGCTTGCCGTTGAGGGCCGCATCCCGCATCCACGTGGTGGTGATGTTGCTGTTGGGACCGAGTGAGAGATACTCGGCCATTCCCTCAGCGAACCAGAGCGGCGGCAGGAACCGCTCGAGCGTCTGCAACCCATTGCCCGCCTTGCCGCGCGCGAAGATGTCGTACTGGAACGCGTGCACCATCTCGTGGGTGAGCACGCGCTCGAAGCTCCGGTAGTCGCCCGTGAAGTTGAGCAGCATACGGTGGCGCGCTGCTTCGGTGACGCCGCCGGTGCCCTCGCCCAGATCGCCGGTCACGTTGTTCTGCCCGAAGTCCGTCCGCGACGAGAAGAGCATGATCGGCTTCTTCTCGCGGAACTGATGGTCCAGCAGTCGGGAAAGGCGAGCGTATGCGCGCTCGGCCATGCGCGCGGCATCCGTCGTTGCCGCGCGCTCTTCGGGATAGAAGTAGATCAGGAAATGCTCGGTCTGCAGAATCTGCCACTTGAACCCGTCGTACTGGACCTGATTCTGCCCGAAATACGTCTGGGCCGAGGCCGTCGCGGACGCGCCACAGGCCAGCAGGAGGGCGAGGCCGAGCCGCCGCGCCGACCTACGCGGGGTCGCGCCCCTCGCTAGGCGTTGCTCCGTTGTCCGCTCTCCAGCGGGATCTGCTCGGCGTCGGCCCACAAGCGCTCGAGTTGATAGAAGTTGCGGAGCGTAGGATGGAACACGTGCACCACGAAGTCCACGAAATCAAGTAATACCCAACGGCCTCGTTCCAATCCCTCGACGTGGTGAGCCGTTGCGCCTTCCTTCTTCATGTCCTCAACGACATGCTCCCCGATCGCTCGAACGTGAGTGTCGGACGTTCCGCTCGCAATGAGAAAGAAGTCCGTCATGTCCGTGACCCCGCGCAAATCGAGGAGCACCACATCCTGCGCCTTGTTGTCGAGCGCGATCTGCGCGGCGCGTTGCGCGAGTGCGAGAGAGTTGGTGGTCGTTTCGGGCATCTGGAAGGGCGAGAGGGGTTCGAAGGCTCGAGGGTTCGAGGGTTCGAGGGTTCGAGGGTTCGAGGGTTCGAGGGCTCGAGGGTTCGAGGGTTCGAGGGTTCGAAGGTTCGAGGGTTCGAGAACGTCGACCAACGAGCCCTCGATCAACGAGCCCTCGAGCCCTCGAGCCCTCGATCAACAAGCCCTCGAGCCCTCGATCAACAAGCCCTCGAGCTCACTGCTTGATCACCCAAACCCGCACTTCCGGCTTGACGTCCGCGTGCAAGCGGACCGGCACGCGGTACACCCCGAGCGCCTTGATCGGCTCGTGGAGATCGATCTGCCGTTTTTCGACGTGGAAGCCCTGGGCCTCGAGTTGCTGCGCGATGTCGGCGGCCGTCACCGAGCCGAACAACTTGCCCTCTTCGCCGACTCGCGCCGAGAAGGTGAGTGATACCTGCTCGAGCTTTTCGGCATATCCCTGCGCCGCGGTACGCCGGTCATTTTCAGCGGCCTCGAGGCGGTCGCGCTCCTGCTGGATGCGCTTGAGATTGCCCGGTGTGGCTTCGTAGGCCAAGCCGTGCGGGAGGAGATAATTGCGGGCGTAGCCCGCCTTGACCTTCACGACGTCCCCCGGCTTGCCGAGGTTCTCGACGCCCTGCCGAAGAATGATTTCCATAATAGAAGCTCCAAAGGTGTTACAGAGTTGAGCGCACGCGGTTCCGCCAGTCCGCCCACGTGTCGCCGAGGCCGAGCGCGAGGGCGCCGACCCCGATGAGCATGAACGCGAGCACGGCGAACACCTGCAGCACGGGCGCGAGCAGCATCACGAGACCAACGACCAGCGTGATGGCGAGGCTTCCCGGCGCCACGAACCAGGTCAGTACGCCGAAGCCGCGCATCGCGTAGAGAAAGCCGAAAAAGACGAGCAGATTCTTTCCCAGCCCGCGTAGCGACGAGAGGGTGGGGACGAGCATGATCGTGAGTCCCACGATGAGACCCCAAACGAGCTGGTCGTTGAAGCGAAACTCACGTAGTGGCCGCAGTGGCAGCCCGAGGCGTGCGCGCCCGAGGCGGTGGTAGGTCGCCCACGCGAGCGCGAGCACGGCGAGCGATTCGAGAGCCAACAGCGCCGGAAAGACGACACGCGCCGCGTTCGACAGCGCCGCCAGATCTTTCGCCGTTTCCGCGGGGAGCTCGGCGAGCGGAGGCAGTTTGGCCACGAGGTCGTGCCACTCTTTTGGGTGCTCGTCGATGACCGTGTTGAGTGCCTTGAGCGTTTCGCCGTTCCGCCGGGCGTACTCCGCGTCGATCGTGCGCGACGCTTCGGGTACACTGATACGTCCAAACACGCTCATCGCCGCGGCGAGCGCCAGCGTAATGCACAGAGCGACCGACGCGCGCCGCAACAGGGAACCGCCGGCCGCGACGAGACAGACCAAACCGAACGATCCGGCGAGCAAGAGTCCCCAGCCGCGCGCGAGATTGTAGAACGCGTCAGTCTGCTCGGCCGGCGTCGCCACGATCAGGACTGCGATCGCGACCCAGGCGATTGCGAGAAAGGCGCGTCCGCCTGCCCACCAGCCCACGAGCGCGCATGCAGCCACCGCCGGCACGAACAGGAGCATCGTCTGTTCGATCGGCAGCATCGCCCGCACCTGCGGGATCATGGGCAGGAACACCAGCGCGGCAAGCGCGAGGAGGAACTTGGTCCATCCTCGCTCCGTCTGCGCTGGCACCGGCGGCGACGAGGCCGCCGGAGTGACGGACGCCGGTTCGCTCACGGACTCAGGCCTGCAGTCCGCGCGTGTACGGGATGATGGCGAGATAGCGCGCGCGCTTGATCGCGGTCGAGAGCTGGCGCTGATGGCGCGAGCACGTTCCGCTCAGCCGGCTCGGCAGAATCTTGCCATGGTCGGTGATGAATCGGCCGAGGGTGCGATCGTCCTTGTAGTCGATGAAGCGGACGCGCGTCTCGCAGAACGGACAGGTCTTTTGTGGGCGTCGCATGGGCTATTCCTCGTCCTCGTCGTCTTCCTGGTCGCGACGGCGGCTGGCGGCGGCGAGCTCTTCCTCCGACATCGGTGGCGCGCCGAGCTCGTTCTCGTAGAGAGTGATCAGGTGACGAACAACGCCGTCATCGAGCTTGATGGCCCGCTCGTACTCGGGGAGGGTCGCGGCGTCGGCGCTGAAGCGTGCGACGGCGTAGTAGCCCGATTCCCGGCGGCCGATAGGGTACGCGAGCTGGCGGCGGCCCCAGTGATTGATCTCGAGATCGGCCGGGTTCCCGAGCAGGCCGTGCAAACGGCCCAGTTTTTCGTTGATCGCCCCGTCCTCGAGCGTGGAGTCGAAGACGTAGACGGCCTCATATCGACGCGTCATGCGCTGGCATCCTCCCTTTGGTCGTGACCGCCCTCCGCTGGTTGCCGGAGCGGAGGGAGGGTAGATGTGAAAGCGCGCCAGGTGCGCGCAACCCAAGAATCATAACGAGTTACGCGTTTTCACTCAAGTTGGCATCGGGCCTGCTTATATGGGCTCGCGGACGGTGCGGGTCACCGTCGAGTTGACGTTCGAGGCTGCTGTGGAGGGGGTGGGAGTGGACATCATGACGAAGCGACTCGCGATCAGGGCTCTTTCATTCACGCTATTGTCGGCGCTGGCGACCGGCCCGGCCGCCTGTTCCCGGGCGAACGAGGCCGCCGGCGAGGTCGCGCCGGCGCGCGCCATTGGGCTGCGCGTCCGGAACGACAACTTCCTGGACATGGACGTGTACGCCGTTTCCGATGCTCTGGCCACGCGCCTGGGGACCGTGACCGGGAACAGTGCGCGCAATTTCGTCCTCGACCCGTCGCTGGCGACGCAGGATCTGCGAATAGTCGCGACGCCGATCGGAGGCAACGGACGCGCGTCGACCGGATTAGTGACGGTTGCTCCGGGTCAGATCATCGAGTTCACGATCGGCTCGGTGCTGAGGAACAGCACGGTGACGATCCGCTGACGCCTCGCGGCTCACTCGTCGCGCGCCGGCGGTGAGGCGCTTCGTGTCATGGCCGGGGCTGGCGTCGCCACGTCGAGCATCACTCTGAGCACGGCGTCGGGCAATTCGTACCAGTCGGAGGGGATCGGCGCGTATCGCCGCTTCTCATTCAGCGTCTGGAAGCACAACCAGCCCTCGCGCAGTTCCGGGTACACCGACGCCGCGACTGCCCGCGGCGCGTCGCCGCGTACGCGCGACGAGGTGCGCCGGTCGTAGTCGAAGCGACTCAGATCGTGCGGGCTGACATCCCACACGTCCCAGGACACTCCCTTGGCGTCGAAGAATTGTCGTTTCACGGGCCGCGGGTGGTCGACTGCAGCAGTGAGGAGGTCGTTTTCCGTAAAATGACAAAGTCGCTGCAACGTGTGTGCCGAGAATTGATGCGCGCAAGGGCCGAATCGTCAGCGAATTGTGATGCGGATCACGCGCGCGGGCAGGCGATGGGCACGCGATGGGTACGCGCGTCATTCGCGCGTACTGATCCAGCGTGGCGGGTGATCGCCGTGCGCGAGCGCTTCGAGCGTGGGATACACCGCCGCGTCGTTCCCACGCCGCTGCATCGGGTCGACGATGTTGTGCGGCAGCTCGAGCGAATCGGGAAACTCGTAGACGACCACCGGAACGCTTCGCGCGTTCCAGAGCCGCGCCAGATCGAGCACGGGCGCCGTCTTCACCGTGCGGTCGTTGGCGTTGACGAGGAACAGCACTTCGGCTCCAGCGGGCGCCAGATGCTCGGCATCACGGCGCACGGCCATCCCGAGACGAAGCACTTGCGCGAGCGCGTGCGTCGCGAAACCGGGATCGCGATCGGGGCGCTCGCTGTCCGGCGCGGCGCGCCGTGTCACATTCGGAATGTGCGAACTCAGGTTCACGATTGCGCGCTCGAGCATCGACGGCACGTGCGCCACCTCGAACGGCGGCGCGATCACCACGGCGCGGCGCACTTCGGGCCGATGTTCGGCCGCCCACACGGCCAGCGTGCCGCCGACGCTGAGCCCCATCACGACCAGCGAATCACCGAGCCCCGCCCCCACATCGACGGCTGCATCGGCGGCGCGGGAGAGCTCGGCCGCCGTCAGCCGCGCGAGCTCGCCAACGTCCCGCCCACGCTCGGCGTGATGCGGCAGACGCGGCACGAACACGTTGTCGCCGCGCGCGTAGAGTGAATCCGCGAGCGCCTGGAACTGCTTCGGCGAGTCCGTGAAGCCATGGAGGAGCACGATGGCCCGCGGCGCGCGCGCACCGTGCGTGAGGAGAATCGACTCGCCTCCCGGCGCGGCGACGAGACTGTCGGCGGCGATCCGGGCACGCGCGCGAAAGACCGCATCGGTGTAGCCGCGCGCCGGACTCGGATGCGAGCGCACGTCCCCCGCGCTGGCCGGGACTACCGCCGCGATACCGATGACGACCATCGCGCCGCGCCAGAGCGCGGCGAGGCTCGGGAGAATCACGTTCTCGCGTACTGAATGATTGACGGTAGCGGCGCCCGGCTGGGCCGGAGAACCCCGACGCCAGTCTCTATACGAGCAACGGCGCGCAAAAGTTCAACGATCGGGTTGCTGAACAGAAATCTTTGCGCGTTTGGCTGGTGATGACCTTGTCGCGCTCGATCACACATTGAAGCGGAACAACATGACGTCGCCATCACGCACGACGTACTCCTTTCCCTCCGACCGTACAACGCCCTTTTCCCGCGCACCCTTCCAGCCGCCGTTCGCCACGAAATCCTCGTACGACACCGTTTCGGCGCGAATGAAGCCGCGCTCGAAATCGGTGTGGATCACTCCCGCGGCGACGGGCGCCGTGTCCCCGCGATGGATCGTCCACGCTCGCACCTCTGGCTCGCCCGCCGTGATATACGTCTGCAGCTCGAGCAGATGGTATCCTGCGCGGATCAGTCGATCGAGACCCGCCGACTCGAGTCCGAGTGATTCGAGAAACGCGGCGCGATCGTCTTCCGGCAGCTCCGCGAGCTCCGCCTCGATCTTGGCCGAAAACGGCACTACTTCCGCCGGCTCGCCGCTCTCGGCGACGGCTCGGCGAAGGCGTTTGAGGTGCTCGCCCTCGTCGCCCGCGAGCTCCGCGTCGGTCACGTTGGCCGCGTACAGAACCGGCTTGAGCGTGAGGAGCGAGAGTGGCGACAGCACCTTTCGATCGCCACCGGACAGGCCCGCATGCCAGAGCGGCGTGCCATCGGCGAGTGCCGCGTTGGCTCGCTCGAGCACGTCCAACTCCGCCAGCGCGTCCTTGTCTCCGGTCTTGGACGCGCGTCGCACCCGATCGAGTCGCTTGTCGACGACCGCCAGATCGGCCAGCGCCAGCTCGAACTCGATTACCTCGCGGTCGCGCACGGGATCGACGGCGCCCATCACGTGCAGCACGTCGTCGTCCTCGAACGCACGCACCACGTGCACGATCGCATCCGTCTCGCGAACGTTCGCCAGAAACTGGTTGCCGAGCCCTTCACCCTGCGACGCGCCTTTGACGAGTCCGGCGATGTCGACGAACTCGACCGCGGCCGGCACGACGCGCTCGGGCTGGACGATCTCGCCGATCACGTCGAGCCGCGGGTCCGGCACGTTGACGCGGCCCACGTTGGGGTCCTTGGTCGCGAACGGGTAGTTCGCGGCCAGCACTCCGGCCGACGTGAGCGCGTTGAATAGCGTGGACTTGCCGACGTTCGGCAGTCCGACGATTCCGAGTCTGAGCATTTAGAAAAGCCTAATTTCCAGTGAATCGATTCATGACAGGAAGGATGCCGCTCCGGATCCACAGCTCGAGCGCCTCGGTGAGTGCGGACAACAGGTCACGCACGACCGCCGCCTCCCGCTTGCCGAAATCGTCGAGCACGTAGTCCTTGAGCGCGCCGCGCCGCGTGGGGTCCTCGGGGCCGACGCCGATGCGTAGCCGGGAATATTCCTGCGAACCCACCGCCGCCTCGATGCTCTTGAGGCCATTGTGGCCGCCAGCGCTTCCCTTGGCGCGAAAGCGATAGCGGCCGACCGGCAGCGCGACCTCGTCGACGACGATCATGAGATCGGTCGCCGCCGACCAGAACGGCCGCCGCATGTACGGCCGCAGCGCGGCGCCGCTCAGGTTCATGTACGTGAGCGGTTTGACCAGGCGCACTTTGGTGTTCGCGACGGTGCCCGTCGCCACTCGCGCGTCGCCGTCCTTACGCCAGCCGTCGAAACGCCAAACGTCGGCCAGGTGGTCGACGACCCACCAGCCGACGTTGTGACGCGTGCCCGCATACTCCTCGCCCGGGTTCCCGAGGCCGACGATGACTTTCATGGATTCGTCGCGCTCCGCCGCGGATTCCGCGGCGGCCCGGCCGCGCCCAAAGAGGAAGCGCAGCACGAAGCCGATTACTTCGCCTCTTCCTCGCCTTCCTCGGCCTTGGGCTTGCGAATGAGCTCGGGCTCGGGCACAGCGGCCGCTTCGCCCTCGGTCGGCGCGACGACTTCTTCGACGACAGCCTTTGGCGCGGTGCAGACGCAGACCGTCGCACCCGGATCGTCCAGCACCGTCACGCCCTCGGGCAGTGACAGCTCGCGGATGTGGATGCTGTGGCCGATCGTCAGCGGCGTCACGTCGACTTCGATGTGCGTCGGAATCGCCGCCGGATCTACGCGCACGTGCACCTGGTGCATCGTCTCTTCCAGAATGCCGCCGGAATTGCGAACGCCGTCCGCGGTGCCGACGAAGCGAAGCGGCACACTCACCGTCACCTTTTCGCCCGCGACGAGCTCCTGAAAGTCGATGTGTATGACGTGTCGCTTGAACGGATGGCGCTGGATCTCGCGAATGAGGGTGCGTGCCGTGCGGCCGTCCAGATCGAGCTCGATCACGGTGCTGCCGGCCGAGATGCTGCCGAGCAGTCGTTCGACTTCACGCGTGTTGATCGCGAGCGACTGCGGCTCGCGGCCGTGCCCGTAAATGATGGCCGGAGTCTGGCCGGATTGGCGAAGTTTGCGCGCGACCCCGGTGCCGCGCTCGCTGCGAAACTCCGCTTTCAAGGATGCTGTTGCCATTTCGAATACCCGAAGAAGTTCTGTTCCATCGCAGCCCGCTCACGCCCGTCTGTTCTACTCTCGGGAGGCTGCGTCCTCCCTACCATGAAGACCTGGCGCGAGAATTATCTCGAGGGGCTCGAGGGCTCGAAGCGTCGAGGGTTCGAAGGTTCGAAGGCTGACGCATTCCAATCCGTCAGCCTTCGAGCCCTCTAGCCCTCGATCCCTCCAGCCCTCGACCCCTCTCTAATCGAACAACGAGCTTACCGACTGCTCGGCGTGCGTGAATCGAATCGCTTTCGACAACAGTTCTCCAACCGACAGCACGCACAACTGGCGAGGCCGCCGCTCGTCCGGAAGCGCGACCGTATCGGTGACCGCGACTTCCTTGATCGGCGCATCGTTCAACCGCGCCTTTGCCGGCCCCGAAAGGAGCGCGTGCGTGGCGCAAATATAGATGTCCTGCGCGCCAAGACTCTTGAGCGCGCGTGATGCCTCGGTGACCGTCCCGGCGGTGTCGATCATGTCGTCCACCAGGATGCAGTCCCGCCCCTCCACTTCACCAACCACGTTCACCACTTCCGACACGTTCGGCTGTGGACGTCGCTTGTCGATGATGGCAAGCGACGCATTCAGCCGTTTCGCGAAGCCGCGCGCCATCTTCGCCGATCCGACGTCCGGCGCGACCACCACCGGATCCCCGAGCTGCATCCGCCGGTAGTGCGCCGTGAACACCGGCATCGCGTACAGATGGTCCACCGGCACGTCGAAGAACCCCTGCAACTGATGCTGATGGAAATCGACACCGAGCACGCGGTCGACGCCCGCCGACGTGATCATGTTCGCCATCAGCTTGGCACCGATCGGCACGCGCGGCTGGTCCTTGCGGTCCTGCCGTGCGTAGCCGTAGTACGGCATCACACACGTGATTCGCGCCGCCGAGGCCCGCCGGGCCGCGTCGATCAGGAGGAGCATCTCCATGATGTTCTCAGCGGGCGGGTTCGTGGGCTGCACGATGAAGACATCGTTGCCGCGCACGTTCTCGTCGATGCGAACCGAGATCTCTCCATCGGCGAAGCGGCCGAGATTCACGCGACAGAGCTCGATACCGAGATGCCGCGCTATCTCCTCCGCGAGTGCGCGATTGGCGGTCCCGGACAACAGCTTGAGTCCGTGACTCGGAACGGCTAGTCCGTCCATGGGAGAGCCTTGTAAAATAAGGCGAGAGAATGGCTTGGGGAAGGCGGATCCGATTGCCCCCGGTGGATTCGAACCACCATTCTCGGATCCAAAGTCCGATGTCCTGCCATTGGACGAGGGGGCAGCAGTGATCTACCGCGACGTGCGACCTGTGACGAACAAAATGGCGCGTTTCTCAGCGCGGATAAGCATCCTCAACCATGCGCAGGAAAGTCGCGCCATACCGGCGATTCATTCAAAGTGAGACAGCCCTTCAAATAAACCCTGCTGGCGCGTGCAGGTCAATTCGCGCTGGCAGTCACTCCGAGGCGATCGGAACCGCTCGAACTACTCGGTGCGCTCGACTCTCGACACCCGGTCGCTCGTGTTGCTGACGACCGTCCGCAGACCGGCCACGTCGCTCACCCCGGATCTATCAGGTGCTTCGTCGAACACCCCGAACACGGTCGAGCCGGACCCCGAAAGCATCGCGACGAGCGCATCCATCGATCGAAATCGATCGATCAGGTCGGCGATGATGGGATGACGTCGCGCGACCACGGCCTCGAAATCGTTCGTTGCCTCGCGGGCGACCTCTTCCCACGTCGCCAGTGAGTCCGCCGCGAGCACGGCCCCCACCGGTGCGTACTGGCCTCGGCTGGCGGCGAGCCAGGCGTACGCATCCGCGGTCGCGATGCCGAAATCGGGAACGGCGAGCAGAATGGGCCTCGACTCGAGTGGCCGGAGGGGATAGAGCCGCTCGCCGCGTCCCCAGGCGAGAGACATTGGGCTGTCGATCGACATGAACGGGACGTCGGCACCAAGACCGGCGGCCAGCTCGACCAGCCGTGGGCCGAGCGGATTGGGCGACAACGCGTCCAGCGCGCGCAGCACGGCGCCGGCGTCGGCACTTCCGCCGCCCAGTCCACCCCCGATGGGGATGTGCTTTTCGATTTCGATCGCGAACCCGGCCGGCCAGCCCGTGACGCGCGCGTATTCGTCCGCCGCGCGGTACGCCAGGTTCCTCTCGACCGGGCCAAGACCACCGACGGGAAGCGCGGGTCCCGAGCAGTCGAGCGATCGGCCGCTCGTGACGCGGAGCGAGATCTCGTCGGACAGATCGAGCCGGAGAAACACGGTCTCGATTGAATGGAAGCCACTCGCTTCGCGCGCCAACACCCGCAGGATCAGGTTGATCTTGGCCTGCGCGCGAACGCGGGCGGCCAGGCTCATGCGCGTCCGGAGCCGGTGGGTTCGATCTGGCCGACGGACAATCCGAGCCGGGCCGAGTAGTAGGCGCCGATCAGCGTGATCGGGATGAACGCGGCGACATGGAACACCAGCGCCCACGTGGCGGCGTCGGACTGCGACACGCCCCAGAGCGCGAGCGATACGGCCGCGCCCAACTCGAACAACCCAAAGAATCCCGGCGCCGATGGAAGCGCCACCGCGACCACGATCACGCCCTGCACGAACAGCGTGGCAGTCCACGGTACGTGAATCCCCAGCGCGAGCAGCCCGAGCCAGAACGCGAGCGGCTGGAGTAGCCAGTGCAGCAACGTCCACCAGAACACGGCTGCGAAGTGCAGCGGCGTCTTGAGAACGCTCAACCCGCCGGCGAACCGTCTCAGCATGTCGCTGCCGCGCTCCTCGATCGACGGCGACACGCGGCGCGCCACGAATTCGAAAATTCGAATGAGCTTTTCGGGGAAGAAGACCAGCGAGTAGAGAAGGACCAGCGCCACCGCGGGCGCGGCGGCGAATGCCGCCGCCAAATGCCCGATGGAGTAGCCCATGATCTCCATACCGGGAGGGAAACGGGCGTAGAGCATCGAGATCGCGAGGAGCAGCAGGACGACCATCGCGTCGAAGACACGGTCGACGACCAGTGACGCGAGGGCGGTGGAGAAGCTCACCGTCGGGACTTCTCGCGTGAGCGCGAACGCCCGCGCGAACTCGCCCGCGCGAAGCGGGACGACGTTGTTCACCATCATCCCGATCGCCGTCGACCGCCACAGTGGCCCAAAGGGGAGCTTGGGTGCCACCGGATCGAGGATCGTGCGCCAGCGCCGGGCGCGGAGCGGAAACATTCCCGTGGCGCACGCCGCGGCCAGCGCGAGCAACCAATAGTTGGCCGTACGCGCATGCTCGATCGCGTCGTTCCAGTGCACGTTTCGAAAGGCGAAGTACAGACAGGCCGCGCTGATCGCGAGCCCCAACACGCCGCGCACGCCCAACTTCATGGCACGCTACTCCACGCGCGCGAGATCGAGCAGATCGAACAGCTCGTCGAGCGCTTCACGGTCGTCGTAGCGCTTGGCGCTGCGCAGCGCATCGCGGATTTCGACGGCGCGGTCGAGCGCGGCGCGGCCTCGATACAGCAGGTCCTGGATCGGCACGAGACGGTCTTCGGGAATCGAAAATCGTTCTGCGAGCGCCTCAGGCTCGAGCCCTTCGAGCGCTGCCAGCGTCGACTCGATGAGCGAGGCCGCGGGTGTCGGCGCGCGCGTCGCACTCGCTCCGATCGCGGGAGTCGCGCTCGGCGGAGTGGGCGCGAGCGCGGCTTCGGCGAACGGAGCGTGACGCACTGGGGGCTCCGCTGTTCGGTACAGCCGCGTGGCCAGTTCGTTGAGGTCGAGTCCCGGCTGAGCCAACAGGCCGGCGATCTGATCCAGCGACGCCAAATCGGGGCTGGTCGCGGCTTCCGCCTCACGCGCGCGGTCGGCGATCGCCGTCGCGATGTCGCGGCGTCCGAAGCTGGCCGCGGCCGCCTCGAGCGCGCGCATGGCGCGCGAGAGCTCGCGCCTCGACCTCGCGATCGACGACGGATCGGTCGATCGCCGGGCCGCGACCACGACCTGGTGCAAGTGCTCTCCGAGGCTCACGAGCTCGAGCCGGAACCGTTCCGCGGCCGACGTCGGAGGCGCGGCGGCCTCCTCGACGACGCCAGTCTCCTGCGTGTAGAACAGCTCCGAGATCGGGATGACGCGTTCGCGTTCGGTCATCTTGGCGTTCCACGCTTCGCGCGCGGCCTCGAACGCGTCGCGCGTGTCACTCGGCGCGTTCACTTCGCCGCCCGTCCGCAGCGCCGACGACAGGGTACGAAGCTGCGCCGCGGCGGCCTCCATCAGTGCCTTCACTTCACTCGTCATCGCCTCGCCGCTCGACTCCAGGTTGCGACCGGCGTCCTCGGTCGCCTCGAGTACGTCGGCGAGCGGGCTCACATCGGAGATCCCGGCGACGCCGCGGAGCGCGCGGATTCGGCGCAGGACGTTGGCGGCCGTGGCCGGATCGCCAGCGTGGGCCGTCAGCAGCTCGAGCCCGGCGGCGATGTTCCATGCTTCGGTCGCCAGGAACGTGGCGGCGGTCGCCGGGCCTGTATCGCGGCCGCTGGGCGTACCCGGCGCGGCACTGGGTGCGTACTTCGAGAGCTCGGCCGTCCGGTAGCGCGCGCGATGTTCCTCCTCGGGCGACCAGGCGCGTGCGCCGCGCAGCAGGATCTTCAGGTCGTCGATGGCGGCGATCAGCGCACCACCCACACCCGGGTCCCAGCGAAGCGTGCCATCCTGCAGCGCGCGGCCCACCCGCTCGAGCGCGGCGGCCACGTCGGCAAAGGACTGCAGCTTGGCCATCGTCGCCGTGCCGCGGAGCGCGCGCGCGACTCGCTGCAAGGCGCCCGCGTCGGGGCCGCTCGTGCCGCCATCCAGCAACAAACGGTCGAGTTGCTCGACGTAGTCGCTTGCTTCGAGGATGAAGAACTCGAGAAATCCCGCGGGTCCGCTCATTCGTGCTCCATGGATCGAGCGTGTCGAAACTAGGATGGCCTGCGCGCAGCGTCCATGGCAACGCGAAGCTCGCGAACTGCCGTGGCGAGACCGACGAACACGGCGCGGCTCACCACCGAGTGTCCGATGTTGAGCTCCTCGATCTCCGGGATGGCGGCGATGGGCGCGACGTTGTCCGTCGTCAGACCATGTCCCGCGTGCACCGCCAATCCAATCGACGCACCGTGGCGCGCCGCGTCACTGAGGGCGGCCAAAGTGGCGGGATCGGCCGGCGCGTTGGCGTACCGGCCGGTATGCAGCTCGATCGCCGCCGCCCCGAGCGCCCGCGAGTCGTCCACGGTGACGAGGTCCGGACCGATGAACAGGCTCGTGCGGATGCCGGCGGCATTGAGCCGAGCGATCCCGGCGGCCATGCGTGCGCGGTCGTGCGTGAGATCCAGCCCGCCTTCGGTGGTGATCTCTTCGCGACGCTCTGGAACAAGCGTCACCTGGTAGGGTCGGAGACGTTCGGCGATGCCAAGCATCTCGTCGGTGCAAGCCATCTCGAGGTTCAGCACGGTCGTGACGGATGTGGCGAGACGCTCGATGTCGTCGTCTTGGATGTGCCGCCGGTCCTCGCGCAGGTGGGCCGTGATGCCGTCGGCGCCCGCGCGCTCGCACAGCAGCGCGCCTTCCACCGGATCGGGAAACGTGGCGCGCCGCGCTTGGCGAAGGGTCGCGATGTGGTCGATGTTGATGTACAACCGCTGCCGTTTCATTCTGTGCGACACCTCCGTCGCGATTGCCTCGCCGGGATCGTCACCTAGCTTGATACCATGCTGATCGAGAGGATCGAGTGAAGAAACTAATCACCGTGATCGCGGTGCTCGCGCTGCAAGCGGGCTGTCATTCGGCGCCGCCCAGCACGACGGCGCCGCGCCCCGGCCCTTCGACCGGCTCCAGCAGCGGGCTCACGGGCGCGCCCGACGCGACAGCCGCGGTGCGCACGTTCATGAGCGCGGCCAATCTGCAGGATCTCCAGGCGCTCGGAGGGATCTGGGGCGACGTGAATGGTCCCGCGCGTGATGCAATCAGCCGCGAAGAATTGGAAAAGCGCGAGCTGATCATGTTGAAGTGCCTCCGACACGACCGCTACGACATTGTCGGAGACGCGCCCAGTTCCGGCGGATCGCGCACGATGGCCGTGAGCGTCACCTACCGGGATGTATCGACCTCCAGCAACTTCACGGTCGTGCGCGGCCCCGCCAACCGGTGGTACGTGCAGAACGTCGATCTCGACTCGCTACAGAAAATCTGCGCGGCAAAATAGCAGCGAGCGCGCCGAGTCAGCCGCGCTCGGTGAGCTCGACGAGGACCCCAGACGTCGACGACGGATGCAAGAAGGCAATGCGCTTACCCTCGGCCCCGACGCGGGGCGTCTCGTCGATCAGCCGCAGTCCGTGCTCTCGGCAACGGTCGAGCGTGGCATCGAGATCGTCGACGGCGAAACAGACGTGATGGATGCCGGGGCCGCGCCTGGCGACGAATTTGGCGATCGGAGAATCGGAGGATTCCGCTTCCAGAAGCTCGACGAGGGACTCGCCGGCCGCGAGGCCGACGATGCGCGCACCGTCGGAATCGGCCAGCGGAACCTCGGGCAGCCCGAGCACGTCACGATAGAACGACAGACTGTCGGACAATGCGCTCACGGCGATGCCGATGTGCGAGATCGACGCGCCTGCGAACCGCTGGGAAGCCTTTTCCATGTGATTAAGCTACAAGGTACCGAGACTGCCGGCCTGGCATCCGCGTCGAGATCAAACGCAACCGCCGAATCGTCGTGCCGGACGACCGCGTAGCCAACACATAGAGGAGTTCCATGTCGAACATCATTCCCGTCACGGACGACAATTTCGAGCAGGAGGTCGAGAAGCACGACGGCCTGGCGATTGTCGACTTTTGGGCGACCTGGTGTGGACCGTGCCGCATCATCGCGCCGATTCTTGATCAGCTGGCGACCGAGTATCAGGGCAAGGTGAAGGTCGCGAAGCTGGACGTCGACGCGAACATCAAGACGGGGTCCCGCTTCAACGTGCGCTCGATTCCAACGCTGCTCTTCTTCAAGGGTGGCCGAGTCGTTGATCAGATCATCGGTGCGGTGCCGCGGACGCACATCGAAGCCAAGCTCCAGCAGCATACGGCGGCATAGCGCCGGAGGCCCATGGGAGTAACGCCAGCCGCGCTGCGCTTTCCCTACGGCCGTGTGGTACTCCCGCGCACGCGGCTGGCGTACATCCATCTTCGCAATCTGCTCAGCGATGCCAAACGAGACCGCGCTGGCCGGATCACCGGCTATGTCGCGGTCTCGTTGCTCGATGAGCTGGTCGTGTTCTATCTCCTGCGCGGCGAGGTAGCGACCGCCACGGTGCGGAGCCCGGCCGGCGCACAGCCGATCGCCATCGCGAGCGCCTTGGACAAGATCCCGCACGAGCCCGAGTACGGCGAGATCTGTTTTCACGAGGCCGACGAGGAACAACTCGCGTGCATGTTCGCCACGCACGCCGTTTCACCCGAGCCGTGGCCCGACTCGATGGTGCCGCACGATCCCGCGGCGCTCTTTCCGTTCCTAATGTCCACGACCTTCGACGGCATGGTCGAAGTCGTAGCCGGCGAGAACCTGAACTACCTCCTGTTTCGAAACGGGGCCGTGGCGCGCACGTTTCTGGCGAGTGGGCCCCACGGCACGGTCGTCGACCGCGTGGCGAAGCTCTTCTCGCGAGAAGGAAGAGTGGGCGAGCTCAGGGTGTCGCGCTGGGGACCGCCGGCGCCGCTGCCCGTTCAGGCGCAGCCAGCGCTCGTGCAGGCGTATCGGGATCTGTCGGCCGCCCTCGTGGAGCGACTGGTCATGCAGGGTCGCGAGGACGCGCCCACTGTCGCCGAGCACGCGCGCAGAAATCTGCTGGGATCGCATCCCGTGCTCGCGAGCTTCTCCCTGTCCGGAGCGCCGACTCGAGATCCGATCGCCGACAGTGCCGTGCTCACGGCGGGCATTGCGGCGTGGATTCGCGAGGTGTTGTGGACCGGTCTCGACCACGAGAACTCGCCGCCCGAAGCGTTGTTTCGCGAGCTGACCTGGGATCGCCGGCACATCTTTCAATCGGCGGGGTTGTTCGACCAGATGCCGTGGAAGGTCTTGTGACGGATTCAGAGAATCGTGGAATCCTGTATGTCGTCAGCACCCCCATTGGCAACATGGGGGATTTTTCTTTCCGTGCGGTCGAGATCCTGAAGGCGGTCGACCTGATCCTCGCCGAGGATACGAGACATACGCGCCACCTCCTCGACCATTACGGAATCGCGACGCGGGTCGCCGCGCACCACGAGCACAACGAGGCGAAGACGACGCCCGAGCTCGTCTCGCGCCTCGAGCGCGGCGAGTCGCTCGCGCTCGTATCGGATGCCGGAACACCGCTGCTGTCCGATCCCGGCGCGCGACTCGTACGCGCCGCAATCGACGCGGGCGTCGACGTGGTACCCGTGCCAGGTCCGTCCGCGCTGCTCGCGGCGTTGGTGGCATCCGGACTCGACGCGACGCGATTCAGCTTTTTCGGTTTCCTTACACGGACGGGGCGTGCTCGCCGTGATGCACTCGACGAGATTACGAAAGCCCACCATACCGTCGTGTTGTACGAGTCGGCCAACCGGCTGTCGGACACGCTCGCCGAGCTCGAGCGGCTCGGAACCGGCGAGCGTCCGGCCGTCGTGGCCCGCGAAATGACCAAGCAATTCGAGGAGATCCGACGAGGAACGGTCAGCGAGCTCCGCGCGTACTATGAGGATCACCTTCCACGGGGCGAGATCGTCCTGCTGCTGGGTGGTGGAACGGCGGCGCTGGTCGACGACGAGCTCGTCCGAGAACGCGTGCGCGGCTTGCGGGCGGGCGGAATGAGCGCCCGCGACGCAGCCGCGCTCGTTTCGCGCGAGCTGGGAGTTGCCAAGAACGTCGCGTACCGGCTGGCCCAAGGCACGGGCACGGGAGAGGAAAACGAATGATCCACGCCAGTTGGCGACAGTTGCGCGCACTCGGAGCAGTGGTACTGCTCGGACTGGTCGGCGCGCGTCCGGCGCCGCCACTGCTCACCATCGCGCGACTGCAGTACGACGGCGGCGGCGACTGGTACGCCAATCCGTCGAGCCTGCCCAACCTGCTGGCCGCGATTCGACAGCGCACGTCGCTCCAGGTCGACAAGACCGAGGCGCGGGTCACCCTGATGGACGACAAGCTCTGGGACTACCCGTTCATCCACGTCACGGGCCACGGCAACATCCACTTCAGCGATGCCGAAGTCGTCCGACTTCGCGAGTACCTGACGCGCGGCGGCTTTCTCCACGTCGATGACAATTACGGGCTCGACGAAAGCTTTCGTCGTGAGATTCGGCGCGTGTTTCCCGACCGCCCGCTCGTCGACGTGCCGCTCGCGCACCCGATCTACCACCTCGTGTACGACTTTCCAAAAGGCATTCCCAAGATCCACGAGCACGACGGACTGCCGGCGCGAGGCTTCGGGATCTTCCTCGGAGACCGGCTTGCGGTGTATTACAGCTTCTCCAGCGATCTCGGGAACGGCTGGGAAGATCCCGAGGTCTATCATGATCCCCCTGCCTTGCACGAGGCGGCGCTCCGTATGGGTGTGAACCTCTTCGTCTACGCCGTCACGAGCCGGCCCACGCCATGAGCGTCATCGAACTCGTTGAACGCGAGCGCGCGCGCTTGCGACGGATGCACGTGCTCGTAGGGCTGGCGCTCTCCGTCGGCCTCACGGCGCTTCTCCTTGCCGCCGGCGCGTCGACACTCGGAAGCGCGCGGTGGATGTCGCTGCCGCGCGGCCTCCCGTTCGCCGTGTGGCTGTTGATCGCGGCCGCGAATGTTGGTGTGGTGCTATGGACCGCACGGCGTCTCGAACGCCGGGCCACGCGCCAGAGCGTCGCCGCGGCAATCGAACGCGAGCAGGCGATGCGCTCAGGCGCGTTGCGTGGTGTGATCGAGGTGGCGGACTCCGGAGCACTCGGCCGGCGCGCCGCGTCGCTGGTCGCCGCGCGTCTGGCGCCCGCGGCGAGCAAGCTCGCCCCCGCGGAGCGTCGGGCCGTGCGTCGCGGCGCGGTGCAGGCAACTGGCGCGGCCACCGTCGCGGCGGCGGCGCTGGCGTTTGCGGCGCCGAATTTCAACGACGGCATGCTGGCACTTCTCAAACCCGTGAGCGCATGGCGCGGCACGCTCCTGCCGCGAATCGCGTTCGAGGGGCTTCCGCCGGCCGTCCTCCGCGGCGAGACACTGCGGCTGCACATCGCCGCACCGCGTCGCGGCACGATCACGCTGTCCGAGCGCGTTCCCGGCGAAGCCTGGTCGACGCGAACGCTCACCGTCGACCAAAACAGTGGCCGAGGCGTGGCGGAAGTCGGTCCGCTTCGTGGCGACCTGACCATTGTCGCGAGCGACGGCCGCTCGACGAGCGATACGGCGGTGGTTCACGTGACCGATCGGCCGTTCGTCGGCGCCGTGTCGATCCGGGCCACGTATCCCGCGTACCTGGGCAGACCAGCCGAAGGACTCGCCGTCGGCGAGCCCGCGCGCCTGCCGCAAGGAACAATCGTCGATGTCTCCGGACGCGCGTCGTCGAGGTTGCGCGGCGTGTGGCTGGCGGGTGAGCGCGATACGATCACGCTGAACGTCAACGATCGCGCGTTCGCCGGCAGATTCGCGCCGCGCACGAGTGGCCGCTACGCCTGGGTCGCCAGTGGCATGTCAGGTCCGATCGCCGACGTCCCGGCTGCCGTCGAGCTCGAGGTCGTGGCGGATTCCGCTCCGCGCGTGGATCTCGTGGCTCCCGCGACCGACACGATCGTCGCGGGCGACGACCGCGTGACGCTCCGTGCCACCGCAACCGACGACCACGGCCTCGCGCACATCGAGCTCGTGACCTGGAAATCGGTGCCGGCAGGCTGGGCGGATACACCAGCGTCGCAGACGGTCGCGCAAAACGCGGCAGCCGTATGGGACGGCAGCGTCGTGCTCGACCTTGCGCCGCGCGGCCTCAAGCCCGGCGAGGCGCTCCACGCCAAGATCGTCGCCGTCGACAACTCACCATGGGCGCAGCGGGGCGAGAGTCGCGAGTTGCTGCTCAAGATTCCAACGATGGAAGAGCGGCGCGCGATCGCCCGCGCCTCGTTGGACTCGGCGGTGAGCCAGGTGCGCTCCGCCGCGCAGGCGGAAAAGTCGCTGCAGGATCGCACGAGCGACGCGTCGCGCGACCGCTCGATGCGCGGCGGCTCATCGCAGCAGGATCCGCCCCCGAACGGAGCCGCGTCGGGCAAGCAGCAGGGCTCGATGAGCTACGATGCGGCGGAGAAGGCCAAAGCCGTCGCCAAGGACCAGCGCGCGATGGCCGAACAGATCAAGAATCTGCAGCAGACGGCGGCCGCGCTCGAGCAGCAGCTCAAGCAGGCGGGTGCGCTCGACAGCACGCTCTCGCGCGAGCTGCAGGAAGCGCAGTCACTTCTTCGTGACGCGCTCACGCCTGAGCTGCTGGCGCAGATGCAGAAACTCGAGAATGCCACGCAGCAGTTGTCGCGCGAGCAGTCCGAGCAATCGCTCAAGGACTTGCAGGCGATGCAGCAGCGGCTGCGCGAACAGCTCGAGAAGAGCGCTGCGATGCTCAAGCGTGCCGCGCTCGAGGGCGCGATGCAGACGCTCAAGGACGAGGCCAAGGAGATTGCGCAGCGCGACCAGGCGCTCGCCGATTCCGCGCGGTCCAGGTCCAACGACGCGCAAAAAGCCGAAGCCAAACAACTCGCCGACCGCTCGCAGCGGTTCACGGACGAGCTCAAAAAGCTTCAGCAGCGGCTGGAGCAGGAGAAGGCCGACGCTGGTGCGAGCGGTACGCAGGAGGCGAAGAAGCACGCCGACGCGGCGCAGGACGCGATGCGGCAAGCGGCCGGACAGCAGCAGCCCAAGAATCAGAACGCGCAGGCTCAGAATCCGGGCGCGAGCCAGGGGCAGCAGCAGCCTGGACAACAGCAACCGGGTCAACAGCCCGGCCAACAGCCCGGCCAACAAGCGGGGCAGCAGCCCGGTCAGCAGAACCAGGCTGGCCAGCAGAATCAGTCCGGCCAGCAGCGTGGCGGGCAGTCCGGTGGAACGGAGCAGAATGCCCGGGACGCCGCGTCACAGATGCAGCGCGCCTCCGACGCCATGAAGGAGGCGCGCGAGTCGCAGGTCAACGAATGGAAGTCGGAGCTCACGGGCGCACTCGATCAAGCCGTCCAGGACATGCTCCAGATGGCGCGACAGGAACAGCAACTCGAGCAGAAGGCACGATCGGGCGAGACCAAGCCCGACGAGCTGCGCGGCGAGCAGAGCGCCGTCAAACAGGGCCTCGACAACTCCGCGCAAAAGCTGCAGCAGGAAGGACAGAAGACGTCGC
Source organism: Gemmatimonadaceae bacterium (assembly GCA_035469245.1). GTDB lineage: Bacteria > Gemmatimonadota > Gemmatimonadetes > Gemmatimonadales > Gemmatimonadaceae > JAQBQB01. Next base: position 24,804 of record DATISA010000367.1, on the reverse strand, counting down.
TGCTGTCGGGCCGCTCGCAGCGCTCGGTCGCCGAGGCGCAGCAGAAAGTGTCCGACGCAATGAAGGCCACAGCGGATGCGCGCACCGGCCAGCAGGCGGCGAGTGCGTTGGGCGATGCGGCCGATGCCTTGAATCGCGCGGCCGCATCGCTCGCGCGCGACCGCGAAAAAGCCAACAGCTCGAGCTCGGCCACCGGCTTCGCCGAGATGCTTCAGCAGCTGCAAGAGATGGCGAAGAAGCAGGGTTCGATCAACGCGCAGGCGCAGAGCATATTGCCGGGCCTCGGCCAATCGGTGTCTTCGCAGATGCAGGCAACGGCGCGCGCGTTGGCGCGCGACCAGCGCCAGGTGGCGCAGCAGCTCGACGAGATGGGCGAGTCCGTCGGCGGCGACCGTGCGGCGCAACTCGCCAAGGAAGCGAAGCAGCTCGCCGATGCGCTCGACGGCGGGCGGCTCGACGCGACGACGATCGCGCGCCAGCAACAGCTTTTCCGCAAGCTGCTCGACGCCGGACGCGCGCTCCAGAAGGACGATCGCGAGGACACTGGCAAGCGCGAGGCGACGTCGGCCAAGGGTGGTAACGACTTCCGACCCGACAACACGAACGCCAGCGGCCGCGCGGCGACGAAATTCCGCGAGCCCACGTGGGAAGAACTGCGCGGGCTGAGCGCCGACGAGAGGCGGGCCATTCTCGAGTACTTCAAGCGAATCAATGCAGGGAACCCGTAGCGATTGCTCCGTCCGGTCCGCGCTGACGCGCTGCTGGTGGACGTTCGCGATGTTGCTGTCGGTCGGCGTCGCGCGCCCCGCGCTCGCCGTGGCGCAGGCACCGGCCGACACGATGGGCTTCTACAAGGCGCTCGAGCTCGAGGCGGCGGGGAAGTACCGCGAGGCGGCGCCGCTCTTTCGCGCGGCGCTTCGCACGCCGGCAGCGGTCAACGCGATGCTCGGTCTCGAGCGCGTGTATGCCGAGATCGGGATGTCGGATTCGCTGCTCGCGCCGCTCGACACATTGATCGCAGCCAATCCGCGAGACGAGACCTTTCGGACGATCCAGTTGCGCACGCTGCAGTCACTGGCGCGTGACGCCGACGCCCGTCGTGCCTTCGAGCGCTGGAGCCGGGACGTGCCGTCCAGCGCGGCGCCGTATCGGGAGTATGCGCGGCTCTTGCTGGAGCGCAATCGCTCGGCATCGGCCGACAGCATCCTGGCGCGCGCGCGACAGACGCTCGGCACGCTGAGCGACCTGCAGCTCGAGGTGGCGCAGTCGCGGGCAGCGCAGGGGCAATGGGTGGAGTCGGCGGAAGCCTGGCGTCACGCGCTCGAGGGCGCGGACTACCTCGGGCAGGCGGCGGCGTACGCGCTCACGCCGGCGCCGTCGTCGGCGCGGGATCAGATCCGCGAGACGTTTCTGTCGCTTCCGATAGACGTGACGGCACGCCGTGCGCTGGCCGAGCTCGAGATGAACTGGGGATCGCCCGCCGACGCGTGGAACGCGCTCAAGGCGCTTCCGCCCGATAGCGCCGCCGCCGACGCCTGGTCGGATTTCGCCAAGCGCGCCGAAGCCGAGGAACGATGGTCGATCGCGCGCGAGGCGCTCGAGTCGGCGCTTCGCTGGCGCCGCATCCCCGAAGTCGCGGTCCGCGCGGCAACCGCGGCCCTCAATTCGGGTGACGCCGCTGCGGCCCTGCGGCTCGCGCCGCTCGGCGACGCACAGGGGGACACCGCGTTCATCGTGCGAGCGTACCTGCCGCTCCATGCGCGGGCGCTGTCGGCGCTGGGTCGGCCCGCTGAGGCCGAGCAACTCGCGCAGGCGTACGACCGCCATCTGACACCGGGCGCCCGAAACTCGCTCACGCGCACGATCGCCTGGGGCTGGGTCCGAACCGGTGACATGGTTCGCGCGCGTGCCGCGCTCGCGGCCTCGGGCGTGGAAGGCGACTCGAGCGACGCTGCCGGCTGGCTCGCGCTCTATGAGGGAAATCTCAAGGCAGCCGGCAAGATGCTGCGAAGCGGAACGGAGAACTCCCCCGAGCTGGCGCTGGCACTGGGGCTCGTGGCGCGACTCAAAGTGGACAGCGCGCCAGCGATCGGTCGTGCCTTTCTCGCGCTGGCACGCGGCGACAGTGTGAGCGCCGTCGCGCAGTTCGTGAACGCGGCCGACTCGACGCCAGTCGTCCGATCGCTGCTACTGTCGATGGCGGCGCAGCTCGACGCGGCGAGCGGCAACCTGCCCGACGCCATCGCGCTGTGGAAACGCATCGTCGAGCAGGAGAAGGACTCGCCGGAAGCACCGCAAGCGGAGCTGGAGTGGGCGCGAGCGCTTCGTGCGTCGGGCGACAACGCCGGCGCGACGAGCCACCTCGAACACCTGATCCTCACGCATCCGCAAAGCTCGCTCGTGCCGCAGGCCCGGCGGGAGCTGGAGTTGGCAAAGGCCACGATTCCCCCGCCACTGTGATGTCCAGATCAACAAGCGTCGCACGACGCACCGCCGCATTCGTGCTCGCGCTGTCGCTGGTGTGTGCCTCGGCGGGCCGGCTCGCCGCGCAGCGGCTGCTCGTGCCGATGGACGATGCACAGCAGAACCACCTCAAGGCGTACGGCCTCACCTACAACGCGATCAAGGCGGGTGTGACCGCTGAATGGCTGCTCAACTACCGCGGTGGATCGTTCCTGCTCGGTGACACGCCGGAGCTCAGGCGACAGGCAGGACTGGCCGGGATCACCGTCGAGCCGGTCGACAACGGGCAGCTGGGACAGATTCGGGCCGAGATCTCGGCGAAGAACATGGAAGCAGTGCCGCTGGAGAAGGCGCCAAAGATCGCGGTCTATACTCCGGCCGATGCGCTTCCCTGGGACGACGCGGTGACGCTCGCTCTCAAGTACGCCGGCATCGAGTACACCGCGGTGTACGACGACGAGGTCGAGCACGGCGATCTCTCGAAATACGACTGGCTGCATCTGCACCACGAGGACTTCACCGGGCAACTCAACAAGTTCTATCTGGCATATCGCGACGCCCCCTGGTTCATCGATCTCCTGCAAAAGAACACCGCGGCCGCCAAACGGCTCGGCTTCGCAAACATGCCCGCGCTCAAGAAAGACGTTGCGGAAAAAATCCGCGAGTTCGTCGATCGCGGCGGATTCCTGTTCGCGATGTGCGGCGCCACGGAGACGCTCGAGCTGGCCATCGCCGGCCGCAACGTCGACATCGCGCAAAGCTTCATCGACGGTACGCCGATGGACCCCGACGCCGACCGGAAGATGGACTGGACGCGCACCTTCGCGTTTCGCGACGCGCACCTGGAGCAGTCGCCGTTCGTCAATGCCATGAGTGACATCGACGGGCACCAGGTGAACGTGCCGGCCCGGCGCCAGCCCCTGGGCACGTTCACGCTGTTCAATTTCTCGGCGAAGATCGATCCGGTGAACTCGATGCTCGTGCAGAACCATCGAGCCGTGGTCAACGACTTTTTTGGCGTCACGACGAGCTTCAACAAGGCCGTCCTCAAGCCCGGCATCACCGTACTGGCCAACGAGGAAGGTGCGCCGTGGGTCAAGTACATCCACGGCGACTACGGCAAGGGCACGTGGACGTTCTACGGTGGTCATGACCCCGAGGACCCGCAGCACGCGATCGGGAATCCGCCGACGGACTTGTCGTTGTTCAAGAACTCGCCGGGGTATCGGTTGATTCTCAACAATGTGCTGTTCCCGGCGGCGAAGAAAAAACCGCTCAAGACCTGAAGTGCGGACGGCGGAGGGCGGGCGCTAGGAGCGGGAATGCCAAAGGGCGGGAGTTCCAAAAGGCGAAGGAGCCAAGGAGCGAGAGAGCCAAAACTCGTGAAGAGCGTGGATGCTGAACGGCGTGGAGCGGCGGGTTCATAGCCAACCGTTCGTACGCTGCCTACACGGCCTTCGCATCCGCCTTCGCTGTTCGTCTTCTTTCGGTTCCTGTTCGGACGTATATTCGAATAGCATGTCCTCCGTCGCGGCCGACCCGAAGTCCCGTCTCCACCCAACGGCCGCCCTCGCGATGCGGGCTGCGATTCGGCTGGCCGGCGGCCGCGAAGTCTGCTTCGTTTGCACCCTCGACTCGGCCGGCGTCATCCAGACCGCCCGCACGGTCGCCCGTGGCGACTCCCGCAGTGTGTTGGCGCTTCCCGGGTTCGCCAACCGCGGCGAGATGCTCGTCCACAATCATCCGTCGGGGCTGCTCGAGCCTTCGCCGCCCGACTATGAAGTTGCGGCGCGCATCGCGGACGACGGGATCGGGTTCGCCATCATCGACAACGCCGCGCGCGAATTGTACGTCGTCGTCGAGGTGCCGGCGCGCGCTGAACGCACGCCCATCGAGCCGTCGCGCATCGATCGAGATCTCGGTCCTGGCGGCGCGATCGCGCGTCAGCTCGCGCGCTACGAAGATCGGCCGAGTCAACGCGAAATGGCGATGGACATCGCGCGGCTCTACAACGATGGCGGCGTGGGACTCCTCGAGGCGGGAACCGGGGTTGGCAAGTCGCTCGGCTACCTCGTGCCGGCGCTACGCTGGGCGGGTGCCAATCGAGAGCGCACGGTCGTCTCGACGAACACCATCAACCTCCAGGAGCAACTCGTCGGGAAGGACCTTCCATTCCTGGCCCGCGCGATCGACGATCAGCCGGTTCGCTTCGCGCTGCTTAAGGGCTGGCGCAACTATCTGTGCCTCGTGCGGCTGGAGCAGGCGCGCGCGTCGGGCAACGCACTGTTCGAGGACGGGCTGCAGCGGGAGCTCGACACGATTCAAGCGTGGGCCGAACGCACCCGAGACGGCTCCCTGAGCGATCTCACCATCGCGCCGCGCTCCGAAGTCTGGGACGAGGTGGCCGCGGAGCCCGACCTCTGCCAGCGTGCGCGCTGCCCCGCCTACGACAAGTGCTTCCTGTTCAAGGCGCGAAAGGAAGCGGCGCAGGCCGACGTGATCGTCGTCAATCACCACTTGCTGCTGTCCGACCTCGCGGTGAGGCGTGTATCCGGAAACTGGGGCGAAGCCGCGGTGCTGCCGGCATACACGCGGCTCGTCATCGACGAAGGTCACCACCTCGAGGATGCCGCCGCGGCGCACCTGGGGTCGACGGTGTCGCGTCGCTCGCTGCAGCGACTCTTCAATCGGCTCGACCGGCGCGGCAAAGGGCTGCTCAGCGCACTCGTCATGCGGCTCGCCGCCGCGAGCGACCTTCTGAGCGTCGCGAGCCTCGACGTCGTGACCACGCGCCTGGCGCCGGCGGTCCACGGAGCGCGTGAAAAGAGCGCCGCGCTGTTCGATCTCCTCGAGGTGTTTCTGCAGGAGAGCGGCGAGTCCGTGGTGCGCCTGACCGACGACTTCGCGACGCACCCCATCTGGCGCGCCGGGCTTCGTGTGGCGCTGGAGAACACGCTCGGCGAGATCGAGCTGCTGTCGGAAGGGCTGCAACTCGTTCGCGAACGACTCGAGACGGCCAGCCGGCCCGACGAATCGGTGATGCCGCTGCTGAACGAGATGCGCGCGGTGATCCGCCGCCTGCAGCTCGCCGGAGACGGCCTGCGACGCGCGCTCGACCCGGGCACGGGCGAGCCGACCGTGCGCTGGATCGAATCGCGCGGTCGCGATCGCGCTGTCAGCGTGTCGACCGTTCCGCTCGACCTCGCGCCGATCCTGCGCGACGATCTCTTCAAGCGGGTGACGACCGCTGTCGTGACGAGCGCCACGCTCGCCGCCGACGGCCGCTTCGAGTTCCTGACCAACCGGCTCGGCCTCGACGATCCCGAGCTCGAGCCGCGAACCGGGATATTCGCGTCGCCGTTTCGCTATCGCGAGCAGGCGGTGCTCGCCGTGCCGACCGACGTCCCCGCGCCGAACGTCGATGCGGGCGGGCACTTCGCATCGGTCGCTCGCGTCACGATCGATCTCGCGACGGCGGCGAACGGCGGAATGTTCGTGCTCTTCACGAGTCACCGTGATGTGCGCGCGATGGCCGCGGAGCTGCGCGCCCGAGGGCTCGATCGTCGATGGCCGATTCTCGTGCACGGCGACGAAACGCGCGACACGCTGCTCGCTCGCTTTCGCGACTCGGGCGGCGCGGTGCTCCTCGGCACGTCATCGTTCTGGGAAGGTGTCGACGTGCCGGGCGACGCGTTGCGCGCCCTGCTCATCGCCAAGCTGCCATTTCGCGTACCGACGGAGCCGATCACGGCCGCGCACTGCGAGGCGATCGAGGCGCGCGGCGGCAATGCCTTCAGCGAGTACATGCTCCCGCACGCGGCGCTTCGCCTCAAGCAGGGTTTTGGCCGTCTCATTCGCACGAGCGTGGATCGCGGCGTCGTGGTGATTGCCGACCCCCGGGTCATTACCAAGAGCTACGGCCGCGGATTGCTCGAGGGGCTGCCGCCGGCTCAGCGGGTCGTGGGTCGATGGTCTGACCTGATCGCCTCGATCAGGACATTTTACGACAGCGCTGGCTGAACCTTCTTTTCAATGCGCGCATTCCCCCTTCCATGAACCGTCCCGGCAAAATCGTCTGCGTCGGCCGCAACTATCGCGACCACGCCAAGGAGATGGGCAACGACGTGCCCAAGGAACCACTAATATTTCTTAAGCCGCCGTCGAGCATGATCCGCGACGGCGAATCGGTGGTCCTGCCGCCGCAATCCGCCCAGGTCGAGTACGAGGGCGAGATCGGGGTCCTCATCGGTCGCAGGCTCAAGGCCGTATCACCTGAAGAGGCACGCGGCGCGGTGGACCGGATCCTGGCCGTCAACGACGTGACCGCGCGCGATTTGCAGCGTTCTGACTCGCAATGGACCCGTGCCAAGGGCTTCGATACGTTCTGCCCCACTGGTGAGCCGGCCAGCACGCCGGCCGATCTGTCGAGCCTGACCGTGGTGACGCGCGTCAATGGCGTCGAGCGGCAGCGCGGGAGCGCCTCGGATATGGTGTTTTCAATACCCGACGTGCTCGCCTTCATCTCCCGGGTCATGACGCTCGAGCCCGGCGATCTCGTGTTGACTGGCACGCCGGCAGGCGTGGGGAAACTCTCGCCCGGGGATGAGGTAGAAGTGGAGGTCCTCGGACTGTCCCGAGTACGGAACCCTGTGACGACGGACGCATAAGTGGCTTCCACTCCGCAGCCCGTTGGCCGATTTCGCACGCTGCCCGAGTATCCGCTCGCCTCGATCCCGCAAAAAAAGCGTGAGCTGGTCGCCCGCGGCGTCGACGTCATCGACCTCGGCGCTGGGGACTCCGATCTCGCGGCCCCGGCGGGCGTCGTCGAAGCGCTCACAAAGGCGGCATCCACGCCAGCGCTCAACCGGTATGGCTTTGGGCTCGGCCTCGTCGCCTTTCGCGAAGCGATCGCTGCGTGGATGCTCAAACGATTCGCGCTCCGAATCGATCCGCTGGATGAGATCGTTCCGCTGATCGGCTCCAAAGAGGGCATCGCGCACCTCGCGCTGGCGTACCTCGAGCCCGGCCGGCTGGCGATCATTCCCGAACCGGGATACAACGCCTACCAGGGCGGCACGCTGCTCGCGAGCGGCGAACCGTACCGGTACGCGCTGCGGCCGCGCACGAACTTCCTCGTCGATCTGGACGAGATTCCGGACGAAACGCTCAGGCGCACCGGCATCATATATCTCAACTATCCGAACAACCCGACCGCCGCCATCGCTCCTCGCGACTATCTCGCGCGCGTCGTAAAGCGCTGCCGCGAGCTCGGCATTCTGCTCGTGTACGACAACGCCTATTCCGAGCTCGCGTTCGACGGCTACGTGCCGCCGAGCATTTTTGAATTCGAGGGTGCGCGTGACGTGGCCATCGAGTTCCACTCGTTGTCCAAGACGTACAACATGACCGGTTGGCGGTGCGGATGGGCGGTGGCCGCGCCGCACATCGCGTCCGTGCTCACCAGGGTCAAGACGTTCGTGGACACGGGCCAGTTCATGGCGGTCCAGGCGGCCGGCGTTGCCGCGCTCGAGAGCTACGACGCGTTCCTGCCCGGCAACATCGCGGCATTCAAGTCGCGTCGAGACGCGGCCGTGACGGCGTTCCGCGCGGCGGGCTTCGCCTGCGACACGCCCAAAGCGACGATGTACCTCTGGATCCCGCTGCCCGGCGAGATCCCGAGCGCGCTGTTCGCCGAGCGGCTGCTCGACGACGAAGGGGTGGTCGTCATGCCCGGCTCCGCGTTCGGAGCCGGCGGCGAGGGCTTTTTCCGAATCTCCTTCGTCACTTCGCCCGCGCGCATTGCGGAAGCGGCCCAGCGTGCCGGACGCGTGCTCGCGTCGATGGGAGCCGGAGTCGGATGAAGCGCTCGCTGTTCGAGCCGCGTCCCAAGCAGCGCGCGTCGATCGCGTTGTCGGTGACGATTCACGTGATCGTGATCGCGCTCATCGCGTCGATCACCTTCCGGTATCCGATCACCGCGTTGCTCGGTCCGTCGCGCGAACAGTTCGCGACCGAGCGAATCCAGTACGTGCGGGTCCGACCGGCCGCGGCGCAGCCGGGTGGCGGCGGCGGAGGCGGCAAAGTCGCGCCGAAACGCACCGTGCGTCCGCCGCGATTGATCGCCCCGTCGACGATCCCCTCGACGCTGCCACCGATCGCGCCGCCGTCGGCGAGTGCGATCGCCGGTGTCGACACAGGGAAGGGTACCGGAGCCAGCGGCGGCCCGCCGAGCATGGCCACGGGCATCGATCCGACGCTGCCCGATCCGCGCATCGAACTGCGCCCGAACGCGCTTCGCCTGCCGCTCAGCACGGCGCAGCGCAACGATAGCGCCGTCAAGGCGATCTATCTCGCGTACCGCGAGGCCGAGATCGAGGCCGAGGAGCATCGCGGTCGCAGCCCGCGCGACTGGACCGTCGAGCGAGGCGGCCAGAAGTACGGACTCGACTCGCAATGGGTCTATTTAGGAAAGTTCAAGATCCCGTCCGCTATCCTCGCGGCGCTGCCATTCAACTACGGCGGCGTCGACGGCACGCGAATCATCGAAGGCCGCAATGCGTCGTGGATCCAGAACGACATCTACACGCACTCGCAGGGGATGAGCGAGGACGACTTCCGCACCGCGGTGAAGCGGATTCGCGAACGGAAAGAGCGCGAAAAGCGCGAGCAGGAAGAGAAAGACAAGACAGGAACGAAGGCGTCGCCGATCATTCCCTAGCGATTGCCGTTCAGCTGAGCGGACGCGAATCCGGAATCGCCGACGTCAGCCCTTGCTCCCAGAACGGTCGGAATACGCCGCAGATCACCCCGACGATCGTCACGTCCTGCCCGTGGTCGATGGTGATCTCCTGTTCGCCGGGACTGGCCGGCTCGAGCACCGTCGTCCCGCCACGCTGCCGGAGTGTCTTGACGGTCGCCTTGCCCGCCAGCCGCGCGCTTATGACGTCGCCGTCCCTGGGCAGCGTCGACGGGCTGACCATCACGTAGTCGCCGTCGAGAATCCCTCGGCCCGACATGCTGTCGCCTTCCACCCGAAGGAAGAACACGTCGTCGCCGGGAAGAAACCGCCGGTCCATCGTGATGAAGCCTTTGCGGTCTTCGGTCGCAACGGCTGGAGTGCCGGCGTGCACGCCTCCGTACAGGGGCACCGGCCTCATGCCACCCGCGGCCGAGAAGCCCAGCAGCCGAACGCCTCGCGAGCGCGATTCATCACGCTCGATGTAGCCCTTGTGCTCCAGAGCGTGCAGAAGGTCGGAGACGGTTTTGGTCGACTTGATGTGGAATTCGCGCGCGATCTCGCGAATGCTCGGCTGATATGTGTTCTGCGCGAGGAAGTCGATCAGGTAGTGGTAGACCTGTTGCTCGAGCAGCGTGAGTGGCTCCGGCATGTGCGGCTGCCCCCCAGGTCCTCAGCGATGGCAACGAGGGCTGCTCGGACCACGGAGCGCCCGCGTTTATGAGTTCGGCCTAATGTGTGGGACGTTCCGATTTTGGTCAACGAGCGATTTTCGCCCGTTCGATCAGATGACGATCATAACGTGCCCAAAAACGTCAGCGCCGCGTCGATCCGAGCCAAAGACCGCTCACGCCCCAGGAGAACCAGCACGTCGAAGATCCCCGGACTCGCCGCGGCGCCCGTGAGCGCGACCCGGAGCGGCTGAAAGATCTTCCCGGCACCGATGCCCTGCGACTCGGCGAGCCCGCGCAATTGCTGCTCGAGCACCACGGTATCCCATGACGAACTGTCGGCAAGCGACTGACGGGCCGCGCCGAGCAGCGTGCTCGCCGCGCTGCGGTCCTTCCAGGCGCTCGCGATCGCCGCCGGATCGTACTCCAGCCCTTCGACGAAATACGGCGCTGCCTGGCGCACGATGTCGTCCGTCGTGCGGGACCTGATCTTGAGCAAATCGATGAGCGTGTCGAACCACTCCGTGCGCGACGCGAGGTCGGCCTGCGTAGTGAGCCCCGCGGCGACCAGCGCCGACGCGATGCGCGGCGCCAATTCGGACGCGGACATCAGGCTCAGGTGCTGCCCGTTCATCCACTCGAGCTTCTTGGGATCGAAGACTGCCGCGTTCCTGGAAAGCCCTTCGACCGAGAACAGCTCCACCATCTGCGGCACGGACATCACCTCGATGTCGTTCCCCGGCGACCAGCCGAGCAAGGCGAGAAAGTTGAGCATCGCCTGCGGCAGAATGCCCATGTGCTGATATTCGCCCACGGCGGTCGCGCCATGCCGCTTGCTCAGCTTCTTGCCATCGAGGCCGTTGATCATCGGAACGTGCGCGAACTTCGGAAGTGTCGCGCCGAACGCCTGGTACAGCAGGATCTGCTTTGGCGTGTTCGAGATGTGATCGTCTCCGCGCATCACGACCGTGATGCGCATCGCGATGTCGTCCGATACGACGGCAAGGTTGTAGATCGGTGTGCCGTCGGACCGGAGGATGATGAAGTCGCCCTCGCCAATGTCCTTATTCGAAAACCTTATCTCGCCATGAACCAGATCGGTCCACGACGTCTCGCCCTCTGGCATGAGAAAGCGAATGACGAATGGCATCCCGCTCGTCACGCGGCGGTCGATCTCGTCGGATGAGAGCCGCGTGCAACGCCTGTCGTACCTGAACGCCTCGCCGCGCGCCTGCGCCGCACGCCGCTGTTCCTCCAACTCGGCGGCCGTGCAGAAGCAGCGGTACGCTTTGGCTTCGGCCAGCAACCGCTGTGCGTCCGACTGGTGGCGCGCGAGGTTCGCCCCTTGATACACGACTTCGTCGTCCCACTCCAGACCTAGCCACCCGAGCCCCTCGAAGATCGCGCGCGTGCTCTCTTCCGTGCTCCGCGCCTTGTCAGTGTCCTCGACGCGGAGCAGGAACTGCCCACCGTAGTGTCGTGCGTACAGCCAGTTGAACAACGCTGTCCGCGCCCCTCCCACGTGGAGGTAGCCGGTTGGTGACGGGGCAAAGCGAAGACGGTCTGGCATTGAGCGATCGATTGATCGATGGTGTCGCCCGCGGCGCGGGCGAAACGAAAGAGCCCGCCGTGGGGCGGGCTCTGTACGGGAAGGGAGGGATTCGAACCCTCGATACGGGTTTTGCCCGTATAACGGTTTAGCAAACCGCCGCCTTCAGCCTCTCGGCCACCTCCCCCGGGGGTCGCATCGTCCACGACGACGCAGTCGGAATGTACCCGTTCGCGCGGAGGCGGCACAAGTCTTCCGGCATGTTACGGCGCGCCGCGCCGTCCGTCGATTCGGCGTGTTCGACACATCGCGTATGCGCTCCATCCTTGTCGGCGGTGCTCTCGGATGCCTGGCCGCGTTCGCCTGCTTGATGGCGGGACTTCCCGTCATCTCGGGCCACGCTGCGATCGACCTGATCGCGGGCATCGCACTCGGTGTCGGGGCGTCGCTCGCGCCGCCGTCTGTACTCGCCCCGATCGTGCTCGCGATCGTCGTGGCGCTCGCCACCGCCACGCTGACACCAGCGATGTCCGGGCCACTCATGTCGTGGATTCGACGCGATTCGATCCCGGCGACGCGACTCGACGCCCTCGTCGTGCTCTCGTCGAGCGTGACCGCTGACAGCGTGCTGGATCCGGTGGCCACCGAGCGGCTTCTGTCGGCGCTGCAGCTGATGCGCCGCCGAGAAGTTGGAACCTTGATCACGACCCGGCCGGCCGCGTCGCGACATGACCTTCGCGAAGTCTCGAACGCCGATCAACGCGCGCTGATCACGCTCGCTGGCGACACATCGCGCTGGCGCGAGGTCGGACCCGTGCGCACGACCCGCGAGGAAGCGCTGCGCGTCGCCGAACTCCTCGCACCCGCGCCGAGCCGCACGATCGCCGTCGTGACCAGCCCGCTGCACACACGACGCGCCTGCGCCACGTTCGAGGCCGTTGGCTTTCGCGTCGTCTGCGTCCCGTCGACCGAACGTATGTACTCGCTCTACTCATTCAGCGGCGTGCGGAGTCGGTTGATCGCGGTCGCGGATTGGACGTACGAGCGACTCGGCATGGTCGAGTACCGGATGCGAGGGTGGGTTCGCTAGGAAGCGTCCAGTGAACTTCAACGTGGAAGGGGTCGTTGATGGCTCTCGGCTCGGCTAGCGGCTAACGGCGCACGGCTTGGCGCACGGCTGGTAGCTGACGGCACAGGCCAACGGCTGTCGGCTGACGGCACTGGCTGACAGCTGACCGCCCGGCCGACGGCTGATAGCCTGGCCGTTAGCCGAGAGCTCGAGCCGTCAGCTATCAGCCGCCAGCTCGAGCCGTCAGCCGTCAGCCGAGAGCCAAGCCGAGCGCCGTTAGCCGCCAGCCGAGCCATCTCGCGGCGCCTACCTTTCCCTGCGTGAGTCACCCCGTCATTATTCGCGGTCGCCGAGATCCGAGCGCGCCCCGACCTGCCCTCAAGGAGCGCATTGCCGCGCTCCGCATGGTGCCGCGCCTGGTCAGGCTGGTGTGGGAGACGCACCGGCCGTACACCGTCGCGATGGTCGTGCTGCGCATCGTGCGTTCGGCGGTGCCCGTCGCGACGCTGTGGGTGGCCAAACTCATCATCGACGAAGTCGTGATGCTCGCCAGCCGCGGCGGACCGTCGCGCCACCTCTGGGTGCTCGTCGCGACCGAGATGGCCGTCGTCGTCGTCGGCGAGCTGCTCGCGCGAGCATCTGGCCTGGTGGAGGGGCTGCTCGGCGATCTGTTCACAAACCGCATCAGCATCCGGATCATGGAGCACGCGGCGACACTCGACCTGCACCAGTTCGAGGATCCGAACTTCTACGACCACCTGGAACGCGCGCGGCAGGGGACGACCGGACGCATCGCCCTTCTCGCTCAACTTCTCGGCATGGCTCAGAGCGTGCTCACGCTCGCGTCGCTCAGCGCCGCGCTCGCGGCTCAAGCGCCGTGGCTGCTCGTGCTCCTCGTCGTCGCAGTGCTGCCGAGCTTCATCGGCGAGACTCACTTCGCCGCGCAGTCCTATTCGCTCCTGTTCCGATGGACGCCGCAGCGGCGGCAGCTCGACTACGTCCGCTACGTCGGCGCCAGCGATCGCACGGCCAAGGAGGTCCAGCTCTTCGGGCTCGCCCCCTGGCTCATCTCGCGCTATCGCGCGCTGTCCGACCGATTCTACGCCGAGAACCGGGCGCTCTCAATTCGCAAGGCGTTCGTGAGCTCCGCCCTGTCTCTCCTCGGCACCCTCGGATACTACGCGGCCTACGTCGTCGTGCTGCTGCGCGCGATCACTGGCGCGATCTCCATCGGCATGCTGACGTTTCTGGCGTCGTCGTTCCGCCAGAGCCGCGACCTCATTCAGAGTTTGCTCATGTCGGCGAGCAGCATCTACGAGCAGAGCCTGTACCTGAAGGACCTGTTCGCGTTCTTCGACATGACGCCGTCGATTCGCAGCACGCAAAATGCCAAACCGGTGCCCAGGCCGATCAGGCAAGGCTTCCAGTTCGAGGACGTCGGATTCCGATATCCGGGGAGCGACCACTGGGCCGTCAGGCACCTCACGTTCCAGCTGGGGCCTGGCGAGCGCGTGGCGCTCGTCGGGGAAAACGGCGCCGGCAAGACGACCCTCACCAAGCTGCTCGCCCGGCTCTACGATCCGACGGAAGGGCGCATATTGCTCGACGGCGTCGATCTGCGCGAGTACGACCTCGCCGATCTGCGGCGCGCCATCGGCGTCATCTTCCAGGATTTCGTCCGCTACGACATGCGCTTCGACGAGAATGTGGGCGTGGGCGAGGTCGAAGTCGTGCGCGACTACCTCGACGCGGAGCCCGCGTCCGCTGTCGCCGCGCCGCCGGAGCCGATTGCGACGGCCGCCGAAAAGTCGCTTGCGGCGTCACTACTGCCGCGGCTGCCGGGTGCATACCGCCAGATGCTCGGCCGGCGATTCGACCAGGGCGTCGACCTCTCCGGCGGGGAATGGCAGAAGGTAGCCCTCGCGCGCGCCTACATGCGTGACGCGCAGGTCCTGATTCTCGACGAACCCACCGCGGCGCTCGATGCACGCGCCGAGTACGACGTGTTCGTCCGGTTCAACGCCCTCATGGCGGGCCGGATGGCCATCGTGATCTCGCACCGATTCTCAACGGTGCGCATGGCGGACCGAATCGTCGTGCTGACCGGAGGCGAGATCGTCGAGCAGGGTACGCACGACGATCTCGTTGCCGAGAACGGGTTGTATGCGGAGCTGTTCAGCATGCAGGCGGCCGGGTATCGATAGCGCCTGCCAGTGCTGTGAAACGACGGCGGTGCGCTCGATCAGCGATCGCGCAGCTTGTCCTGCACCATCTTCTGACGCTCGTCCTTCTGTTTCTCCAGCAGCGCATTCGCATTCGTCTGCTGTCCGGCATCGAGCGCCGCCACGGCTTCCTTCGCTGCTGCGTCGTCATTGGCCCACACGGACCCGAGAACGCTCACGACGCTCATGCGCGCATTCCCGATTCGGCGACGATCTTCGTCGGATGGGCTGCCCAGCGGCGGTCGCATCTCGTGCACGAGCGAATCCACCGCCTTGAAGAGCGGCGCGTTCTGGTCATGCAGCTTGGATTCGGCGTCCTTGAGCGCGGCGGCTTGCGCGTCGCTCAATTTGAGATCCTTGCGTTTTTCGATCAGCAGCTTGAGGGGATTCTGATCGTCTATGTCGCGCGCGCGAAGCGATGGTCCTTTGGGCTGCGCGTCCTTGTCGAACAGCTCGGTGCGGCGATCGGATTGAGTGCGTCCACCGCCGCGCTGCGCCCAGGCGGTGGTCGGAAGCGCCAGCAGGACGGCGATGGCAATGTAGCGGCGGATCACGTGATCTCCTGCCCAGTGATGGATGGGCCGCGATTGGGCCGTGCCGGACATTGAGACGCGCGATCCGCCCACGCAAGCCCGGTCCGGTCAGCGTCAGTCTCGGCAACGACACGCCTGTAGATGCGTAACAGCTGAGTTCGGCACGATTGTTGGAGTCGGCCAACGCCTTTGTTGGGCAGCAACAACAAGAACTTTGTCATCGCTGCCAAACGGTTTTGCTGCTGAAAAACCCAACACGTTGATATTCAACGTCTTGCGGTCCGGCGACCGTCGGGCTACTAATATGGTTGAGTCGGCACGCGCTCTGCATAGGGCCCCACCGGGAACGTACGTTCCGGTGCCTCGGTCCATCCAATCGCACATTCAAGGTATGCCTCAGGTGGCCCGGGAATCCAGGACGACGATCACTCCGCCGCATGTGCTGATTCAGGCGGATCGGCTCGCTGCCGATCCGCTGACTGTGTCCGCTCCGCGGACGGCGTGGCGTTACCTGGGGCAGTTTGGCGTGTTGTTGGCGGTGATTGGGTTCGTGGACATCGCGCTGCATTGGTATCCACCAGCCTTCAGATCGCCGGAATGGGAGTTTGGAACGGTCGCGACCACGCTTGGCTCGCTCCCGTTGCCGACGATGGGATTGCTCGCGGTACTTGCGTCGGCACTGGCGCGAGCGGTGAAAGCGAATCTGGTTGCGATATCTGTGGTGCTGGGACTGCTGGCGGCGTTCGTGGCGGCGGCAATGTTGATGTTTCTGCTGGATGTGCCCGTCGCATTGCGAGCCGTGAGTGCGCAAGGAGTGCCACCGCAGGCGGCAACTGAAATCAAGCGGACCATCGTTCGCACGTTGACGATGGGTGTGGGCTTCGGGCTGGTTTACTTGTACGGTGCGGTCGTCTCGATTCGCTTTCTTCTCAGGGGAGTCAAGAATGATTAGGAAACTGCTTCAAACCACGGTGGTCGCGGGGGTCCTCGCGATGCTGCCGATGGCGACGGCCAAGGCGGCGTGTCAGAACTACGGAAGCTTCAACTTCTGCTTCACGTTTCAGTTCAGCGACAACAGTTTCACGCTGAACTACCAGACGGGTGGCACGAGCACCGGGACGCTGACCGCCGTCGGCATCGGCGGATACACGAATTTCAGCGGCGGCGCCATCAGTCCCGCCATCACTGGCTGGACGCTCGACCCCAGCTTGACGAGCTGCTCGGGCATCGGGAATATGGCTACGTTCCAGCTCTGCGCCGGGACGAGCGGCATCAATGACGGACTCACGCCGCCCGCCACGGTGACGCTGACGTTCACCGGTACGAACGTGCCGGGGTCAACGTTCGCCTGGGTGCATCTGCAAGGCGTGAACGGTACGGGCTGCTCCCTGAAGATCAGCAGCAACGGCGATGTCGTCGGCACCAATACCGCCGACTGCACGCCAACGACGACCACGCCGGAGCCCGCCAGCTTGTTCCTGGTCGGCACGGGACTGCTTGGCGTCGGTGGCCTCGTTCGTCGTCGCCGGCGGAACTCGTAGTCCACATCGCGTTCTCGGTTCGAGAACGCGATGGGTAGCTTGACTCTCTGAGAACTCGGGCCGGGCGGAAATCTCCGCCCGGCCCGTGCACGTTGGTGGACTCGGGTCGACTCGGGATCGCGCGCCAAACCCTTCGCAACGAAGACAGTGCCGCGCACTATATTGGCCCGATAGTCCCTATGGACTACGTAGCACGAGCCCTGCGTGGATCGTTTTGCTGAGTGAGCTCTCTCGAGGATCGCGTTGATGCAAGTTGACACGAGCGCACCCGGATCGGCTGGCTACACCGCAGGCTCGCAGACATCCGCGATCGGCGTGCGACCTACGTTCGCGGCGCTCGCCAGCATTCCGTCCCAGGCGCTGATCGCGGTTCTCGTGACCGCGGTTGCCTTCGCGATACTCTTCGCCAAACCCGCGACGCTGCTCGCGCACGATTGGTGGACGTCGCCCGAGGCGGGCCACGGTCTGCTCCTGGCACCGGTCGCCATCTGGCTTGCCTGGCGCTCGGGCATCGCGCCCGGTGCGCGACCGAATCGCGCGGCCGGCATCGCACTCCTGGTGATCGCCGTTATCGTGCGCTGCGCCGCCGGGCTCGCGGCCGAGCTTTTCACCATGCGCGGCTCGATGGTACTCGCCCTCGCCGGGCTGACGGCGTACCAGTTCGGGTTCAGGCAGGTTCTGCGCTGGTGGCTGCCATTCGCGCTCATCTGCCTCTCGATTCCGCTCCCGGAGCTCATCACCCAGGCGCTTGCGCTGCCCCTGCAGTTCAAGGCGTCGCAGATGGGCGCCGCGATGCTCGAGATGCGCAACGTTCCCGTGCGTCTCGCCGGCAACGTGATTCACATTCCCGGTCGCGAACTCTTCGTCACCGAAGCGTGCAGCGGTCTGCGATCGCTCACTGCGCTCATCAGCATGGCCGTTCTCATGGGCGCCTTGGTGCTGCGGACACCTGCCGCTCGCGTCGCGCTGCTGCTCCTGGCGATCCCCATTGCGGTCGTGATCAATGGTGTGCGCGTGTTCCTTACGGGCTTCCTCGTCTACTTCGTCGACCCGGCGATGGGCGAAGGGTTCATGCACAAGACCGAAGGCTGGCTCCTCTTCCTCGTCTCGATGGTGGTGCTGGGCACGATTGCTTGGCTCGGCAGCCAAATCGAACGACTCGTGCTCCCGAGGAAGCTGCAGCATGTCTAACATCGGCAGATGGCAGTCGTACGTCCCGGCATTCGTGCTGCTCGTGGGCTGCGCGTTCATCTGGCATACGCACGCACAGCGCGAGATGCCACTCGCGGCGCCGCTCACATCGATTCTTCCCGTCATTCCGGGCTACAAAACGGTCGATCAGCACATTGGCGACGAAGAACGACAGATCGCGGGCATGACCGACTACGTCGCACGCGCCTACGTACGCGACTCGGCGTCGCAATTCCAGACACTCGTCTCGTACTACGACCGCCAGGGGCAAGGAAAGACCATCCACTCGCCCCGCAACTGTCTGCCGGGTGCGGGCTGGGAAGTCCTGCGCGGTGACGTGCGGCCGATCGACGTCGACGGATCGCGATACGTCGTGAATCACTACACGATCAAGAACGGCGCCCAGACGGCAGTCGTGTACTACTGGTATCAGGGCCGCGGCCGCGTCGTGTCGAGCGAGTACGCGGTCAAGTGGAATTTGCTGCGCGATGCCGCGCTCCTCGGCCACACCGAGGAGGCGCTGGTACGCGTCGTCGTGCCCATCCCGGCCAAGCTGGCGAGGCTCGATTCCACCAGCGCCGCCCGCTACGTCGCCGGCGCCGATTCTCTTGGTGACGACATCGCGCGGCAGTTGATTCGCGAAGTCAAGCGCGTGATGCCGCACGCGGAGACCAGCGCTGGCGACTGAGTGCCGCTGCCTGATCTAGACGAGGGCGGTGACGATCGCCGTGAGAATCAGCGCACCGCTCCAGATCAGATCCAGATTGATCCAGTGCGTTCGTAGAATTCTCAAGCCGACGCGCGAATACACCAGCAGCGCGACGATCGCGGTCGTCACCAGGTAAGCGATCGTGTGCAGTGATGCAGCCTCGACCGCGGGCGACCAATTCGCGGGCGCGACGGTCATCGTCATTCCAGCCATCGCGTGCGCATGCGCCGTCGTCACTCCTGTCGCGAACGGCACCAGCATCAAGCCCGCGCCGTGCGCGGATGCCATCAGTGCCGACCACACCGTGAGATCGGCCGGGCCGACGAGCATTCCGCCGTATCGCGGATGACGCGCGCGGACGAAACGCGACACGCCGAGCACGAACAGCGATGCCGCGACGCCGAGTCTGACGACCGTCGGATCGATCACCGCCTCCAGCGTGAGCGCCACGGCGAGGGCCGCGCCCACCGCGATGGCGTGACCGAGGGCGAGTGGGGGCAGGGCACGCCAAACGGCGCGTGCCCGCCCTTCCTGCAGCCCGAGCGCAACGGCGAACAGCCACCCCATGCCGGGATTGATGCCATGCCACACGCCGAGCGCGGCGATGGCGATTGCGCTCGAGACCATGCTCACGAGAAGCAGAACGAGTCCGAGGAGGAATCGCCGCCCTGCAGCCGCACCTGATGCGGACGGAGTCCGTCGAACTTGACGAAGCAGCGCGGGTCGAGCGCCATGCCGCCGGTCTCCGACGCATCGATCTTCGCCATCCAGCCGTTGATGCCGTCAGGGTAGAACTGGGCGTCCCATGGCGAGTAGAGCGCGTTGGTGAGATACACGCGCTTCCCGTCGCGACTGACCTCGACCATTTGCGGGCCGCCGTTCAGCGACTCCGCCGGCTTGTCCGGATGCGCCTTGCGGCCGACGATCCCGCCGATGCGGACGGATCCCGCAAGTCGCGGATTGAATGGATCTGTCACGTCATACTGCCGGAGCTCGCCGGTTCCCCAGCACGAGACGTAGAGCCAACGGTCGTCCACGGACAGGTTGATGTCGGTGACGAGCGGTGGAACGGCGGCGAACCCTTTGAGCAGCGGCGGCAGATCGTCGGCGCACGCCGGCTCGGCGGGAATGTCGATCACCTTGCGAATCTTCCATTCGCCGGCGCTGCTGCCGTTCTCCTTGTCCAGATACCACATCCAGATCGAAGACGAGAGATCCTCGAGCGACAGCACGACGCCAACGAAGCCGTATGCGCGCGTCGGATTGTGCGCCGGCCGCAGCTCGAGCGTCATCTGGTACTGCGGTCCGAGCACGAGCCGCTGCTTCTGGACGCGACGCCGCAGATCCCACACGTGCAGGGAGTTGCCGTACTTGCCGCTGAGCAACAGCTCGGGGTTCACACCGTCTTTCACCATGTTCGGCGTGCCCCACTCGCTCGTGATCAACGTGTCGTGGCCGAGATGCCACCAGAAATCGTATGACAGGTACTGGTCGCCGCGATCCTTCTCCCAGCGGCCTTTGATGTCGAATGTCTCGGGATCGAGCGTGAAGATCCCGCCCGGACCGTCGCCGCCAGGCGCGCCCAGCGCGTTCACGAGCACGCCGTCGGGGCCGCAGTGCACGGTGTGCGGCGCGGCGTAGCCCGTCTTCGCCTGAACCTCCGCGCCGTCGATGACTTTGATCACTTCGGGGCGCGCCGGGTTCGCCTTGGTGTCGAGAATGTGAATGCGCGACGAGCCGGTGCCCGGGACGACGAGATAGCGGCGCTCGGCATGCGCGTGCGGCGCGTACGGGCAGAGGCACGAGCTGCAGGCATTCCAGCCGAAGTGGTGCAGCTCGTTATCCGAGTTGGGGAACTCCGTCTTGTGAACGAGCTGCCCGTAGCTCCGCGATTGTGGATCCAGATCGATCACGCCGATTCCATCCGCCTCGCCTTGCCCCTTCGAGTTCAGGAGCGCAACGTATGCGAGGGTCTCGGGCGGCGCCTGCATCGCCTCCCTGGGTGATGGGTAGAAGGACTTGTCGGGCTTCCAGTTTGCCATTCTCCGTCTCCGGCAGTGATTGGGGTGCGCGTGATGCGTTCGCCGCTAGAGTAGGAAGCGCGGGCGCGGCGCGAACGGGATCACGGCGGAGAGCACCCGATCCTGCTGGTGTGCGGGCCGATATGACGTGGCAGCTGGCCCGGATGTGACACGAATTCGCACCACCGAGAGTTCGCCACCGAAGCATTTTCGAGATTCGTCATGCCGGATCCGAGCGTCACTCAAGCATTGCTCGACCTGTCGCGTGGTGAGCGCGGCGCGCTCGACCGTTTGCTGCCCGCGGTCTACGACCATCTTCATCGCATGGCGGAACGCGAGCTCCGGCGAGAGCGCAATGATCACACGCTCAGTCCGACGGCGCTCGTGCACGAGGCGTATCTCAAGCTCGTGCAGCTGGACCGCATCTCCTGGCAGGGCAGGGATCATTTCTTTGGCGCCTGTGCGCAGGCGATGCGACGCATTTTGATCAGCTACGCCCGAATGAAGCGCGCGGAGAAGCGCGGCGGCGCCTCGGCGCAGCCGGTGACGCTGGAGAATGCAATGGTCGCCGCGACCGAGCGGCCCGACGAGCTCGTCGCCCTCGATGAAGCACTCTCACGGCTCGCCGTGCTGAACGAGCGTCAGGCGCGAGTCGTCGAGTGCCGGTTCTTCGGCGGCATGGACGTCGACCAGACCGCGGGCGCGCTGGGTATCTCGCCGGCGACCGTCAAGCGCGATTGGGCGTTGGCCCGCGCGTGGCTGAATCGCGAGATCAGCGACGATCGAGGAGTCGCAGCGCGGTGACGACGAACGTGCAGTGGGATCGCGTCGAGGAGCTGTTCCATCAGCTGGCCGGGCTCGAGCCGCGAGAGCGCGAGGCGCGATTGTCGGCGTATTCCGCCGAAGATGATCCGCTGCGCCGCGAGGTGCTCGCTCTCCTGACGGCGCACGATGCTTCCGGACCGCTCGGGCGCTTGAGCAACGAGCCTGAACGACTGCCGACGCTGGAATGGGTCGGTCCCTACCGCCTGCTGCGCAAGCTCGGCGAAGGCGGCATGGGAGTCGTGTATCTGGCGGAGCGCTCCGGCGACGGTTTCACACAGACGGTGGCACTCAAGCTCATTCGGGGTGGATTTGCCACCTCGAGTCTCGAGACCAGACTGCTCGAGGAACGTCGCATCCTCGCGAAGCTCGAGCATCCCGGCATCGCGCGATTCATCGACGGCGGTTCGACGCCGAGCGGGCAGCCGTTCGTCGCGATGGAATACATCGAGGGCGTCGACTTGGTGCAGTACTGCGCGACCCACGGCCTGTCGCTGCGCCGCCGCCTGGCGTTATTCGCCGCCGTGTGCGATGCCGTGCATTACGCGCATCAGCAGCTCGTGGTACATCGCGATCTCAAACCCGGGAACATCCTCGTCGCCAAAGACGGACGTCCCAAGCTGCTCGACTTCGGACTCGCCAAGGTGCTCGAGGACGACGGGTCGCTGGACGCCACGCAGACGGCACCGTGGGTGACGCTCGCGTATGCGAGTCCCGAGCAGTTGCGCCGCGGACGAATGTCGACGCTCACCGACATCTACGCGCTCGGCGTCGTGCTCTACGAATTGTTGACTGGACGACGTCCCCACGAGATGACCGGCCTTGCGCCAGCCGAGATGGTTCGAGTGGTGTGCGAGGAAACCGCCAAACCGCCGAGCGCCGTGGCCCAGACCGATGCGAGCGGCAGCATGTCGGGAGAGCGGCTGCGCCGAAGCATCCGCGGCGATCTCGACGTGATCTCGCTCAAGGCGCTCGCCAAGGAGCCGGGGCGCCGCTACGACTCCGCGGGAGCACTCGCCGAGGACATCCGCCGGTATCTCGACGGCCGGCCCGTGTTGGCGCGTCCCGACAGTGTGTGGTATCGCGCGTCGAAGTTTGCGGCGCGGCATCGTGCGGGCGTCGCGGCCGCCGGACTGGTCGTACTGTTTCTCACTGCTGGTCTCGGCGTGGTATTGTGGCAGGCGAGCGTGGCGCGCGCGGCACGTCAGCGAGCAGAGGCCGCGATGCGTCAGTCCGATGGCGTGACGTCGTTCCTGCTCGGGCTCGTGGGGGCGAGCGATCCGACGTCCGCGCTCGTCGATACGATCGCCGCTCGCGAGATCCTGCGTCGGGGCACCGCCGAAGCCGAGCGACTGACCGGGCAACCCGGGCTGCAGGCGCGGATGTTCGACGCATTGGGCGAGATTTACGACAAGCTCGGTCGGCACGCCGACGCCGAACGACTGTTGACTCGCGCGCTCGCGCTGAGACGTTCGACGTTCGGGCCGGTGCACATCGACGTCGCCCTGAGCCTGCAACGTCTCGGGACTCACTACCGCGGAATGTCCATGTATGCCCGCGCCGAGTCGCTCTATCACGCATCGCTCGACATGAAGCAGCGGCTGCTCGGGCCCGATGATCCGGCAATCGCCGAGACGCTGGGGCTGCTCGGCTTTCTCATGCCGTACCTTGGACGCGTCGCTGAAAGCGAAGCGTATTATCGGCGATCGGTGGCGATGCTCCGTCGCACGCTTCCGGCCACCGACGACCGACTCACGGCGGCGCTGATTCCTCTCGCGACCGCGCTGTCGCGCACCGGCAAGATCGACGAATCGGAAAGCACGCTTCGCGAAGCGATCGCATTGCGGCAAGTTGCGCATGGTCCACAACACGCGAGCGTCGCGGAAGCGCAGATCTTTCTGGCGGACCTTCTCACGCTCAAGCGGGCCCGGTACGGTGAGGCCGAGCGGCTGTACCGCGATGCGCTGGCCGTACAGCGCAGTGAGTACGGCGAGCGCAGTCTCCAGCTCGTGCACGCCATGAACAGCCTCGTCGACATCGTCGAGATGCAAGGTCATACCGGGGAGGCAGAGAAGCTGCTTCGAGACATTCTGAGCATCAGGCTGGCGACCCTCGGCCCGAGGCACGAGCAGGTCGGGGAGAGCAAGGCTTCACTTGCCGCTTTTCTGCATCGACACCACCGCAATGTCGAATCGGAGACACTGTATCGCGAAGCGCTGGCGGACTACGGCGCCTCGGTCGGGACGGAGCACGCCCTCTATGCCGGTGCGACGGCCGACCTCGCGAATATGCTGGCTGACATCGGCCGGTACCGCGAAGCGGACAAGCTGTTCCTCGACGCGATCGCACTGCAACAGCGATTGTCCGGAACCAGGCACGCGCGACTGGCGATCTGGTACACCGACCGTAGCCGCGTGCTGACGTCGATGCGCCGATATCCGGAGGCGGAAGCCGATTTGAACCGTGCGCTCGACGTCTTGCGCGGACAGCGGCCCGACGAGCCCCCTGACACGCAGCGCGTGCTGCGTCACTTCGTTGCGTTGTACCGCGCGTGGGATCGGCCAGCCGATGCCGATCGTTACGCTCGGCGCCTGATCCCGGAGGGCGAGCGGGCCCGGTGAGCCCGGCGCGGGACGTTCCGCGCCTCCTGTCTTCGACACGCATCGGAGACAACGGTGGGGATCGACATCGTGTGGACCGCGCTCGCCGCGCTCGCCTTCGTCGTGCTGAGCCACGCGGCAATGGCGCAGCAACGCGAGACGGCAAGGTGGTCACGAGTCCGCGGCGAGAGCTTCATCTTCGCTCGGTACGCGACGACGGGCGCCGGATCGCTCATCGCCGCGGCGCGAGTCGGCAGTGGGATGCTCGTCGGCGGTGTCACCGGAAACCGGCACGAAGGTCCTCTGACGCCGATCCTGGGCCTGGGCACCAGGATGCACTTCGCGCATGGCGCGACGACCGGCGTCATCCTCGCGGCCGCGCGCGAGAAGCAAACAACGGAGGCACGCCTCTACCTCATGCCGAAGGCAACGTTCGGTGCGCTCCGTGTGGGCGCGATCAGCTTGGTGTCGCAGCGGGTGAATGCCGGGGGCAGCACCCGATTCACCGTGAACCCGCTGACGATGGGACTTCGTGTTGCGCCGAGTCTCCAGGTGGGAGGCTTCACGGTCGCGGATCGCCGCCTCCGGGGACCGTTTCGCTATGGCTCGGGTCCGAGCGTGCACATGAGGTTCGCGCCCATCGTGCTGTCGATCGAGGCCCTAACGTGGACCTCGTC
>DATISA010000366.1:0-1897 GCA_035469245.1 Gemmatimonadaceae bacterium | reverse complement strand
TAGCCGTATCCGCCGAGCACTTCACCGCCGCGCATGTAATCGTGTCCGTAGCCGCGTCCGTGAGGGTAGTTAATGAGCGCGGCTTCGTCGACCTGATTCATGGGCCACCTCCTGCGTTAGGCGTAGTGGGACCAGGTAAGGCGCGTAACGGCATTGTGCGTGCCTTGTGGGGGGAAAATCAAGGGGGAGTTGGCGGACAGGTGGGTGGGGAGCCGCGTCGCGGCGGTGGGGAGCGCGGCGCTTCGCGCCGCGCGGTGGGGAGCATCGGGCACCTGGCGGCGCCCTCGCGTTGGGAGCGGGCCTGTCGGGCCGCGTTGACGGCGTTCCCTGAAAC
The DNA here is from genome assembly GCA_035469245.1 of Gemmatimonadaceae bacterium. Taxonomy (GTDB): domain Bacteria; phylum Gemmatimonadota; class Gemmatimonadetes; order Gemmatimonadales; family Gemmatimonadaceae; genus JAQBQB01. The sequence goes on along the minus strand of DATISA010000366.1, from coordinate 1,563 downwards.
GCCTTCTCGCGCCGAAGGCGTTCCCAACAGCGAGGGGGCGAAGCCCCCGATGCTCCCAACCGGGAGCGCGAAGCGCGACCACCCCACCGCCGCGCGCAGCGCGGCTCCCCACCGGCAGTTCAGCGCGGCTCCCTACCAGCTTGTATCCACCACGAGCCCTCCCTTACCTTCCAAGGCTATGCAAATCCGCAACATCGCCATCATCGCGCACGTTGACCACGGCAAAACGACGCTCGTCGACAAGATGCTGCGGCAGGCCGGTGCGTTTCGAGAAAATCAGATCGTCCAGGAGCGTGTCATGGACTCGAACCCGCTCGAGCGGGAACGGGGCATTACCATCCTGGCGAAGAACACGGCTGTCCGCTGGCACGGCACCAAGATCAACATCGTCGACACTCCAGGCCACGCCGATTTCGGCGGCGAGGTCGAGCGCATTCTGCGCATGGTGGATGGCGTGCTGCTCGTGGTCGATGCGTTCGACGGGCCCATGCCGCAGACGCGCTTCGTGCTGCGCAAGGCGCTCGCCCTCGGGCGCACGCCGATCGTCGTGATCAACAAGATCGACCGGCCCGGCGCCGATCCGCTGCGCGTGCACGACGAAGTGCTCGACCTCTTCATCGAGCTCGAGGCTGACGCCGAGCAGTTGGACGCGCCCGTCGTGTACGCGTCCGCCCGCGACGGCACGTCGACGATGGATCTCGACACGCCGCTGCAGGATCTGACGCCACTGTTCGAGACGATCGTCGCCAAGGTCCCGCCGCCGCCCAGCGATGCGGGGAGCCCGTTTCAGATGCTCATCTCCACGATCGACCATTCGCCATACCTCGGCCGGTTGGGCATCGGACGCATCGAGCGCGGCACCGCGCACGTCGGCGACGTCGTCGCGCTGCTGCCGCTCGATCCCAATCAGCGCGTCGAACAGTCGCGCATCACCAAGCTCTTCACGTTCGAAGGCCTCGAGCGGACCGAAACGAACGAGGCCACCGCGGGCGAGATCGTCGCCCTCGCCGGCCTCGAGGGCGTGGAGATCGGCCTCACCGTGGCCGACCTCGAGCATCCCGACCGGCTCGCGGGAATCGCCGTCGAGGAGCCGACGATCTCCGTCGACTTTCTCGTGAACAACTCTCCCTTTGCCGGCAAGGAAGGGAAGTATGTGACGTCGCGGCAGGTCCGCGAACGGCTCTACCGCGAACTGGAGCGGAACGTCGCGTTGCGCGTCGAGGACACCGAGTCCACGGACACGTGGACCGTATCGGGTCGCGGCGAGCTGCATTTGACGATTCTGATGGAGACCATTCGTCGCGAGGGGTACGAGTTCCAGGTCTCGCGGCCGCGCGTCATCACGCGCGAAGGTCCGAGTGGTGAGCGGCTCGAGCCGTATGAGGAGTTGGCGATCGACGTGCCCGACGAGTTTCTGGGTGTGGTGATCGAAAAGCTCGGGCCCAGGCGTGGCGAGATGCTGGAGATGAAGAACCCGGGACAGGGATTGGTGCGATTGTTGTATCGCATCCCCGCCCGTGGCCTGTTCGGCTACCGGTCGGAGTTTTTGACCGACACCCGCGG
>DATISA010000365.1:0-5614 GCA_035469245.1 Gemmatimonadaceae bacterium | reverse complement strand
GGCGGTCTCGCGACAGGGTTGCGCGGGCCGCACCGGCAACTCGACGGCCTCTGGATTGGCTGGCCCGGCGAGCTGTCCTCGTTGGACTCAAGCCGGCAGGCCGAGCTCGCCTCGAAACTCGCGGAGCGAGGGCTCGTGCCGGTCGAGATATCGAAGGACGAGCAGCGCGCGTTTTACGAGGACATCAGCAACGCTGTCTTGTGGCCCATCTGCCACGATCGGTTGGATCAGCTTCCGCTGCGGGTCGAAGGCTGGGACGTGTACGAGGAAGTGAATCGCCGATTCGCGGACGCGGTGGTGGCGCACTACCGCCCCGGCGATCTGATCTGGGTGCACGATTACCAGTTGCTTCGCCTGCCGGCGCTGTTGCGCGAACGCCTGCCGCAAGCGCGCATCGGCTTCTTTTTGCACGTGCCGTTTCCGAATCCCGAAATCTTCTTCACGTTGTCGACGAGAAGCTGGCTCGTCGAAGGTGTCATGGGCGCGGACGTCGTGGGCTTTCACACGCGGCGGTGGCGCGGACATTTCACCGCGGCGCTTCGGCGTCTGTTTCACGTCGAGATGGAGGCCGATGCGACGGTCACCTGGCGAGGCCGCCGCGTGGCGCTCGGTGTCTTCCCGATGGGAGTCGACGCGGCCGAGCTATCGCGGCGCGCCGCCGAGCATCAGGTGAGCGGCGCTCGACTCGAGTTCCGAACCGGCGTTACCAAGCTATTGGTCGGCATCGACCGGCTCGACTACAGCAAGGGGATTCCGCGCCGGCTGCTCGCCTTCGAGCGTCTGCTTCGCCAGCACCCGGAGTGGCGCGAGCGTGTGCGACTCGTGCAGGTCGCCGTGCCGACGCGCGGCGGCGTCAACGCGTATCGAAAAGCGCGCGCCGAAGTCGATGGACTCGTCGGCCGCATCAACGGCGACCTGTCCACACCGACGTGGACGCCGATTCGCTACATGTATCGGAGCGTTCCCGAGACGACGCTGCTCGCGCTCTACCGCGCCGCGGACGTCATGCTCGTCACGCCCGTGCGCGACGGGATGAATCTCGTCTGCAAGGAGTTCGTGGCGAGCCGCGTGGACGAGGACGGCGTTCTCGTACTGAGCGAATTCGCCGGCGCAGCTGACGAGCTGACGGACGCCATGGTGGTCAACCCGTACGACGTCGACGGCGTCGCCGACACGCTGCATGCGGCCCTGATCATGCCCGGCCCGGAGCGACGCCGTCGCATGCGCGCTTTGCGCGCGCAGACACTCGAGCACGACGTGCACAGGTGGGCGGACCGGTTCATCTCCACGCTGCAGGAGCACGAGGCCGCGCCGGCGCGGGCGGAAAACGTGTCCGAGTCGTCCCGATAGCTGAGCGGGAGGCGGCGCCATTTCCGGTTGCTGGTCACGCGGTGCGGTTGCAGCGGACAACTTTGAATAAGTAGATTGCCTGCCGCTGTCAGTGAGCCAACGATCGGCGGTCGTTGGCTCGACTTGTATCAATACGCGACCGCTCGAGGTGTGATGCCACGGTGCTGACGAAGGCGCGCAGCTCGGCGATCCTCGCCGCAAAGCGAGTGCTTTGGAAAGCGATGCGCGTGCCGGTGCTGTTCAAGCTCGCCAGGCTCGTCGCGGAAGAAGGCGCGCAGTTCGCGCACTTTGCCGCCGTGGCCGAGGTCGGCAAGGAGCTCGACTCGGCGCTCGGGTCTACGGTACGCCGAGGCCCGTTCGCGGGGATGACGTATCCGAGCCGCGTCACGGTCGGCAGCACTCTCTACCCGAAGCTCCTCGGCAGCTACGAGCGCGAGCTGCAGCCGTGCATCGATCAGGCGGTGGCGCGCAGCTACCGCACGATCGTCGACATCGGCGCCGCCGAGGGCTATTACGCGATCGGGCTGGCACGGGCGATCCCGGGGACGCGTGTCTTTGCCTTCGAGGCGAATCCGGCCGGCGCCGGGGCGCTGCAGGCGATGGCGCAAGCGAACAACGTCGCCGATCGCGTGAATGTTCTAGGCACCGCGACCATAGAGAATCTCGGGGCGCTGCCGGTCGAGCGCCCGGTGCTGGTGGTCTGCGACTGCGAAGGCTGCGAGCATCGGCTGCTCGATCCGGTCCGCGTGTCGTGGCTGCGAGACGCCGACGTCATCGTGGAGGTGCACCAGCTGCACGGCACCAATCCGCGCGCCGAATTGCGCGAGCGGTTCGAAAAGACGCACGAGGTCTCAATCGTCGAAGTGCGCCGGCGAGACTCGTCGCTCTATCCGGAACTGGATCGCCTGGATCCGAGCCATCGCGAAGCCATTCTGTTCGAGCGAACGGACTTGAATGGGTGGATGTGGCTGCGCGCAAAGGCGTCAACGGGAGCCGAACGGCCACCCGATGGCCTGCACCAATCGCCCCCTCGCTGACGCCAGCGGAGCAATACTTGCGACGGATGGCTCGGGAAGAGTCGAGCTGATGCCGACCGGCGGTCACCGACGCAGGGTCCGCTGAAGGCCCGCAGGCTCGACCAACGAGGAGCGGATTCTATGGTGCTCGATCTCACCGATGCGGACGCGCGTATGCTGCGCGAGCTGCTGCAGGACTATCTCCCCGAGCTCAAGCGCGAGGTGGCGCGCACGGATGTCAAAACCCTGCGCCACGAGCTCGTTCAGCGACAGGAGCTTTGCGAGCGGCTTCTGGATCGGTTGGCGAAGGTCACGACGTGAGCTGAGCGCGTGATTCGCGCGGTCTGGTGGGCGCAAGGCCCCGGCCGCGCGTCAGGCGCTCTTGATGGCGACGGCGGGCGGAACTCGCGACGCACGCCAAGCAGGACGCAGCGACGCCATGACGCCCGAGAGTGTGCACGCGGCGAATGCGCCCAGCATGATGCGTCGGTCGATGTCGAATGCACTGGCGCGGGCGTATGCAGCGGCAAGAATGACGCCGACAATCGCCCCGCCAACGGTCACCAACGCCGCTTCGACCGCGAATTGCCAGAAGACGTGCGCGCGGCGCGCGCCGACTGCGCGTCGCGTACCAATCTCGGTGCGACGCTCGCTGACCGAGAGTAGCTGCAGCCCGAAGATCCCGGCGGCGCCAGCCGTGATCAGGATGACGCCGACCACGACCGAGAAGACGCGCATGCGGCTGATCGTCGCCTCCCGCGAGACGATGAGCCGCCGCTGATCATCGACGCGCACGTCCGTCGAGTCGGGCGGGCGCACGGGATGGCGGAACAACAGCGCCGCGCGAATACTCTCCGCCGTCTCGCTGAGCCGGTCCGCATCCGCGACGCGGACGAAAATGCGTTGCACGTACGTCTGCTGAAACAATCGCTGCCGCGCGGTGGCGATGGGAACGAATATCGTCTCGTCCTCGTCGAAGGCGTCGAGTCCCGTCCCACGTTCGGGCAGCACGCCGACGACCAGAAACGGAATGCCGCGCAGCCGCAGTTCGGTGCCCACCGCGTCGAGTCCGCCCGCCATGTCGGCGGCGATGCGCGCGCCGAGCACGGCGACACGCCGGGCAGCATCGGCGTCGTCGGCATCGAAGAACCGTCCGCGCGCGACGGGGGCGTCGCGGAGCGAAGCGTACGCGGGGTCGACGCCGGCAACTACGGTTTGACGCGCGAGCGCGCCCACCTTGAGCGGCACGCGATCGCGGTACTCCGCGGACACGGTTCGAACGCCCGGGACGCTCGACAATTCGCGCGCGTCACGCTCCTGGAGCGTCGTGACGACGCCGGCGACGCGCGCACGTCCACCGCGGCTGGCCGCGGGGACCGCGCTCACCGTGATCACGTCGGCGCCGATTCGCTCGATCTCGCGGCGCGCGGCGTCAGCGCCGCGCTGTCCAATCGACTCGGCGACGACGAGGCCCGCGACCACGACCGCGACGCCAAGCGCCGCCAGCAGCGAACGAACCGGGCGTCGATAGACCATCCGCAGCGCGATCATGGAACTGATCGCGAGCGCGCGCCATGTCACGATTCGCGCAATGCCGCCGAAGGATGCAGCGTGGCCGCGCGCCGCGCCGGCAGGAATCCGGCGACCATGCCGATGGCGATGCTTGCCGCGATCGCCGCTCCAGCCACCGGCCAGGACGGAGCGAGCGAGAAGCCCATCATCCGCGCGCCCAGCGCGATCGCGACGAGTCCGATCAGCTCTCCGACGATGGCGGCGACGAGCGCGACGAGGACGGCCTCGAACCAGATCTGTCGCAGGATGTCCGCGCGGGTCGCGCCGACGGCGCGCCGAATGGCGATCTCGCGACGCCGCGAGCTCGTTGCCGCGAACATGAGATTCGCGATCATCGCGCCGCCGATGACGAGCGCGAGCACACCGACCCACAGCAGCGCCTTTCGCAGCGTGGTGTCGACGTTCGCCACGCGGGCGATCATTGCCCCCGGCGAGCTGACGCGAAAGTCAGGGAGGGCGGTGGGAGCGATCGCGTGACGCTCGCGCAGCACACGCTCGACGGCTTGTTGGGTCGTCGTGGACTGCGCGGCGTCGCGAAGCTTGACGCTCATCAAGCTCAGATAGTTGCGATTGAACAGGCGCCGCGACGATGTGCCGATTGGGATGTACGCGAGGTTGTCCATGCTGGCGCCGCCTGGCCCAGCGCCATTCGCCGCCAGCACGCCAATGACCTCGAACTCGACGCCGTTGACGCGCATCGTCTGGCCGACGGCGGCGGATCCGCCGAAGAAGTTCCGCGCGACGTCGGCGCCCAGCACGATCACGCGCGCGAGCGCCTGATCGTCGTCCGCGCCAAAGTATCGCCCCGTCGCGACGGAGTCGCCGCGGATGGCGCGCCAGTTCGGTGATGTGCCGAACAGGAACGTGGTGCCGTTCTTGCCCCCGGCCTCGATGGGTGTGTTCTGCGCACTCTGCTGCATGCCGACGTCGGCGACGTTGGGGATGGCGCGCAGCGCGTCGGCGTCTTCGGGGACGAGCGTGGCCACGGCCGACTCCATCGTCGCCATGCCGCGCTGCGCCCGGCCGCCGGGCTGGACGAACAGCACGTCGAGGGAGCCGACCATCGCCTTGAAGCTGCGCTGCACCGCGCGCCGCGCGCCTTCGCCAGTGGCGACGGTGAGCACGATGGCGAGAACGCCGAGCGCGATGCCTAGGCCCATGAGCGCCGAACGCAGCTTGGCGCGGCGGATCGTCCGCAGGGCGAGCGACCACGAGCCGCGCGTCATCGCGGTGCCTCCACGACTGACGTCGCGGATATCGGTCGAGCGGCGGCGTCGGCCGACCTATGGATCGTGCCGTCGACGAGCGAGACGACGCGGCCCGCTGCCGTAGCGACCTGCGGATCGTGGGTCACGAGCACGACCGTGAGCCCGTCGCGATGCAGCTCCCCGAACAGTCGCATGATCTCGGCGCCGGTTTGCTGGTCGAGGTTGCCCGTCGGCTCATCAGCGATCAGCAGCTTGGGACGGTTCACGATGGCACGGGCGATAGCGACTCGCTGCTGCTCGCCGCCGGAGAGTGCTTCGGGGAAGTGATTCGCCCGGTGCGACATGCCGACGCGCGCGAGCACTTCGTCGACCCGGGCGTCGCCACCGTCGTCGCGTGCGCTGTACAGCAGCGGCGTTTCGACGTTCTCGCGGGCGGTCGTGCGCGGGATGAGGTTGAAGTTTTGGAAC
>DATISA010000364.1:0-2403 GCA_035469245.1 Gemmatimonadaceae bacterium | reverse complement strand
GTTTGCCGCGCAAGCGGTTCGCCGCGGAAATGCACCATCACGGCCACTTCCCGATCGACGCGATGCCCCTTCGAGACGAGGTCGCGCTCCAGGGCGAGGCTATAGATCAATTCCCTGTACCCAAACCCCAGCTCGTTGTAGACGTCGAAGAACGACCCGATCACCGATCGCGTCAAAGGCTCTTCGAGTAGCATGCCCGCAGATCCATTCGTCGTCTTCGAAGTCATCCGTTAATGTCCGTCCGATCGGTTCGATCCGCGTCACCCAATCGTTACGGCCCGCATCGCCACGACGCCCTCGAGCGCCACACGGGCGCTGACGACCTGGAGCACGGACACAAACGGACGTACGGACACAAATAGATCCCTCTACCGCGGCTGCTGCTTGAGCCTGAGCGCCAGCTTTTGCAGCTCCAGCTCGCGCTGCTGCACGTCCAGCTTCGCCTTGATCACGTCGAAGTCACTGACCACGCCCGCGGCTCGCTGCCGCTCGACGCGGGCAGCACGTTCGCGCGCCAGAGTCAGCTCCTGCTGCGCCACCACGAAATCCTGCTGGAGTTGCGCGTTCGCCATACGCGCGACGAGCTGCTCGGCGGGCGTCCCCCGCTCGACGAACTCCTTGCGCAGCGAGAGCCGTTGCGCGAGCACCGCCATCGCGGAACGCGCGCGCGCCACCTCGACGCCGGCTTCGAGCGGCGCGATATCGGATGCTGCGCCGACGCGGGCACGTCGGTCCGTCTCGCTGTACGCCGCTTCGGCTGCGGTGAGCCGCTGCTGTGCCGCCGCGAGGTCGAGCATGATCCGGTCTTTCACGAAGTCGCGGCCGCCGACGAGCGGCGCGTTGAGATCGTCGCGCGGCGGCTGCGCCGTCGCGGTGATCTCGTCGATGTTGTATCGCGCCCGCATTGCCTGCGTTTCCATCGCGCGCACCTCGGCGTCCGCGTCGGCGAGAGAGGTCGCGTCAGCAGCGCCGACGTCGTACTTCCGCTTGACGTCGGCGTTCCGCGCGCGCGCGACGTTGAGCCGTACCGCGGCAAGCGTCGCGTCGGCGCGCGCCACCTCGAGCAGCGAATCGCGGCGCGCGGCGTCGCGAATCTGCCCCGACGCCACGCCCGCGCTCGCGCCCAGTGCAACCGATACGACGACGACGGCGGCCCAGCGCATCCAGCGCGTCCGGGACACTCGCCTGCGATCGTCGATCTCCTGCTCGATACGGAACGTGCGCACCACTGCGCGCTCGAGCTGCTCGCGGAACTCCGTCGTTGGCCGATGCATCGTGTCGTCAGTCATGTTCCTCTCCTTCTCCTTCTTCATTAGCGGCGAGATCCGCCTCGATCTGTTTGCGAAGCTTCTGTCGAGCGCGTCGCAGTCGCCCCTCGACCGCGCGCTCGGACAACCCGGACGACGCGGCAATCTGACCGACCGCGGTGCGCTCGAAGTGGAACGCCTCGAGCAGGCGCATCTGCGACAGCGGCAGCCGAGCGAGCGCGCGCTCGACGAGTGAACGCTTCTCCGTCCGCTCGACAGCCGCGTCGCGATCCTCGGCGGGCGGCTCGCCCGTATCGTCCAGCCGTTGCTCGGCCGGGCGACGGAAGTGGTTGCTCAACAGCCGCGCGGCGACCGTGGTGAGCCAGCCGAGCGGTCGATCGGGCAAGCCGTCCTGATACCAAACGCGAACGGCGCGGAGCCAGGTCTCCTGCGTCACGTCCTCGGCGAGCGCACGATCGCCGTCGCACCGCCGCGACACGAACCCGTACAGGTCGTCGATCGTGTCGCGGTAGACGCGGCGGATGTCGTCTTCCGTCGCCGAGTGAGCCATCCAGCCTCCGTGGGTCCGATAACATGACACGGAGGCCCCGAAAAACCCACGCTGGTTGAGCACCCTCTTGATAGCATCGGACGCGATGGATTCACCTCGCACGCCTACCTGGCTGAGTCTTGTGCTCTGGCCGGGCGGGTATAAGAATGGGTGGTCCGCCTGCTCCAGTTTCGACTCCCACGCTGGCAGGACCACCATGACGCCAGACGTCATCACGCCCGCCGAGGCACCGCGCACCGAGTACGCGCCGCCGGCCGCCGCCGAGTACCGCCCCGCTCCAGTCGCCGAGTCCGAGCGCATCGAGATCGTGGACGTCGTCCGCGGCGTCGCCGTGCTCGGGATTCTGCTCATGAACATTCCGTTCTTCGCGCTGCCCGACCGCTTCGACGCGGCGTGGCGTGCTGACACGACGAGCCCGAACTTCTGGGTGATGGCCGTCAACACGATCCTGTTCGAGGGGAAGATGCGGGCACTCTTCTCCGCGGTGTTCGGTGCGGGGATCGTGCTCTTCACAGAAGGGAAGGAGAAGGCGGGTCGCTCGGCGACAGGCCTCTTCTATAGAAGGATGATGTGGCTGACGATCTT
>DATISA010000363.1:0-18225 GCA_035469245.1 Gemmatimonadaceae bacterium | reverse complement strand
CCCAGCGCAGCGCCTGCAGGATGATGAGATCGAGCGTGCCCTGCAGCAGGTCGATCCGGGTGAGCGCTGGGCGCCGCGTGATTGGCATCGTGTCGGTCCGCAGGCCTTGATGGGTATAGGCAATCTATACCCATCGCCTTTCGAGTCCAGAGGTGCCTCGTGTCAGAGGGGTCAGCGGGCGTCGATCTCGCGGAGCACCTCCTGGCGGCCCGATCCGACAGGGGATGACGATGCGAATTGTCTCACCTACTATTGCACGCAGGCGCGCTCATCGTCGCGATGGCCAGCCTTGCGGAGGCACAACACACACGCCGAGGAAGCTGATGCCATTCAAGACAGGATATGTGGCGGCGAACGGTGTGCAGTACTACTACGAGATCCATGGAACGGGCGACCCGCTGCTTCTCCTGCACGGCGGACTGGGATCGATCGACATGTTCGAGCCCGACCTCTCGGCGCTCTCGAAGACTCGCCAGGTCATCGCGGTCGATCTGTATGGACACGGGCGCACCGCGCTCACCGATCGCCCCGTCAGCCCCGTCGACATGGGAGACGACATGGCGGTCGTCCTCAAAGGACTCGGCGTCGGGGCGGTCGACGCCATGGGGTACTCGCTCGGCGGCGGCGTTGCGCTTCGTCTCGCCGTGCAGCATCCGGACGTCGTCCGTCGGCTCGTGCTCGTGTCTACGCCCTACGCGCAATCGGGCTTCTATCCCGAGATGCTGCCACAGCAGGCCATGGTGAGCTCGGCGATCTTCGATCAGATGAAGGAGACGCCGATGTATCTCTCCTACAAGGCGGTCGCGCCCAAGCCCGAGGATTTTCCCAGGCTGCTCGACAAGATGGGTGCGTACATGAAGGAGCCGTTTGACTGGAGCGAAGAGGTGAAGAGGCTGCCGATGCCGGTGATGCTGATCTACGGCGATGCCGACATGATCACGCTCGACCACGCCGTGAGCTTCTATCATCTGCTCGGCGGCGGGCTGAAGGACGCTGGCTGGCAGCGCGAGCACATGCCGAAGAGCCGGTTGGCGATTCTGCCGAACATCACGCACTACGAGATGGCCATGTCTCCGGCGCTCGTTCCGACGGCATTGCGATTTCTTGACGGTGAAGCCGGCGCACCGTCGTTGGGTTCAGCTTAGGCCACGAACGCATCGGCCGACGGAAGAAATCGGCTGAGACACGAAAGCCGTACACCGCCGACTCTTGCGTCGGCCGGCCTGCCGCGATAACGTCGGTCCCCGATCCGAGGCCGGATCAAATATCCGAACAACGTTGCCGGGAGTTGCGTCACGTCAACGAGACTCTCGCGACCTGCACAGAGCACACGTCGTCTGTTCGGCGCGTACGCGGAGCGCACGCGCCCATAGATCAGGCATCGGCCGCAACACATTTCGTTGTTCCATCACAGCCCGTTGCTCCAAGGGAGATCTTATGATCCGTTGCTTCCGCGCGCCTCCGCGTCGACTGCATCGATTGGCCTTGCGATCAGTCACGCTCGCCCTCGTGTGCTCGGCGACGACCGCCTTGGCGCAGACGGGACAAGTGGTCGGTGTCGTGGTCGACCAGGCCAACGCACAGCCGGTCGAAGGCGGCAAGGTTCTTGTCCAGGGCACGAACCTCGCCGGCACCACCGACCGCAGCGGACACTTCATCATACGCGGCGTCACTGCGGGCTCTGTGACGCTGCGCGCGCAACGCCTTGGCTTTCGGCCAGCGACGCAAGTGGTGCAGGTGCCCGCGAATGATTCAGTATCGGTGCGATTCCAGCTCACATTGAGCGTGGTCGAGCTGGAATCGGTGGTGACCACCGGTACTGGCGGAGCCGTTCAGAAGAAACAGCTCGGCGCTCCGATCGGCATCGTGAACGTCGACAACATTGCGGAGACCAAGCCGGTGCCGGATCTCTCGAGCGCGCTGATGGCTCAGGTTCCCGGGCTGCGGGCACTGGATGGCGGCGGCGGCGCGGGGGCCGCGAAGGACTTGCGTATTCGCGGCATGGCGAGCTTCAGCCTGAGCCAGCGCCCCGCGGTGTACGTCGACGGCGTCAAACTCGACACCAAGGCAGTCGATTGGAGCTCGACGATGCCCAATCAGGGCTGCTGCAACTTCAACGGTGGCGTCGGTGAGGATCGGTTGTCCGATCTGAATCCAAACGACATCGAACACATCGAGGTGCTCAAAGGGCCGGCGGCGGCGACCCTGTACGGCTCCGATGCGTCGAACGGCGTGATTCAAATCTTCACGAAGAAGGGACGGCTCGACAGTCCGCCAACGTGGAATTTCGCCTTCACCGGCGGCTGGGACCGCTCGCCGGAGAACTACCCGACGCACCTCTACCCGAATTTCAAAGGGGCCGACGGCACGCAGGCGCTCGACATGAACAAGACGCTGATCGGGAACGGACCGTATCAGGACTATCAGGTCAATGTGAACGGCGGCGCGAACAAGGCGACCTACTTCGTCTCGGGGGGGTTTGCCAAGGAAGTCGGGAGCATTCAGCCCAACGATGCGCGGCGCGGAACGCTCCGCGTGAACGTCGATTGGCAACCCTCGGCGAAGTTGAACTTCGAGGCGCGTTCGTCCTACGGGCGGAACTACATCAACTCCCTGCAGGGCGGCAACAATTGGACGGCGCTTACGGGCAACGCATCGAACGGCGATCCGCGCAATGCGACGAAACTCCGTCCCTACGGCGAGGCCTGGGTCTCCGTCGCCGACGTCCAGAAGATGATCTCGTTCAGCGACGCCAATCGGTACACGGGCGGAGCGACGGTCAGCTACCAGGGGACCGCGAACTTCCTGACGCGTTTCAACGTCGGCGTGGACCTCACCAACGACAACAAGCAGCGCTTCTTCCCATACGAGGGAAACTTTGGCTCGGCGAGTGTATTCAACGGCGAAAAGGATGATGCCTACCGGTACTACTCCAACTACACCGCCGACTATCTCGCGCAGTACAGCCTGAAGCTGCCGCACGGCGTCACGTCGGATTTCGCGGTTGGCGGTCAGGGCTATTACGAGACCGAACAGCTCAATGTTGCGGTCGGCAAACAATATCCCGGACCCGGGGTCAGCACGGTCTCGTCCGCATCGCAGACTTTTGGCTCGGAGAGTTACGCGCACACAGTGAACATCGGCGGGTACGCCCAGGATCGTCTGTCGTTTGGCGATCGCCTCTTCACGACTGTCGGCCTACGCATTGACGGCAACAGTGCCTTCGGCAAGAACTACGGCTATCAGAAGTATCCGAAGGTCGACGCCGCCTACAACATCGGCGGTTATGCGTGGATGCCGAGTGTGGTCAGCAGCCTCAAATTGCGCGGTGCATGGGGCCGCGCCGGGAAGACGCCGGGACCCTTCGATCAGTACCAGACATATCGGCCCGAGGCCGTGTTCTCGAACACGCCAGCGCTCACGCCGTACAATCCTGGCAATACCATCCTCGCCCCTGAGATCACGACCGCGACCGACGTCGGATTCGACGCCGGCTTCTTCCAGGATCGTGTGGGCCTCGAAGCCACGTACTACCGCCAGAAGACCAACGACGCGATCACGAGCGTCGTTCTGCCGCCGAGCGAGGGGTTCATCAACGCGCAGAAGCAAAACATCGGCGGCATCGTGAACAACGGATGGGAAGCTTCGCTCAATTGGCTGACGCTCTCTTCCCGCGACGTCGATTGGCACAACGACTTCCGGGCAGACGGCAACAAGAACAAGGTCACCGATCTCCACGGTCACATCATCGGAAGCAACACGACGATTCGTGTCGGTTATCCGGTTCAGGGCATCTGGATGCGGCGGCCCGTGTCGTACAACACGTCGACCAAGACGTGGATTCGCAGCGACACCTCGCTGTACATGGGGGCGCCGCTTCCGACATTCAACTTCTCGTACTTGCCGTCAGTTCGATGGAAGAGCTTCCAGTTCAACGCGCTTGTGACGCTCGAGCGTGGGGCGGTCATATCGAACAGCGATCGGCCGTATCGCTTCCGCCAACATACCGGGGACGAGTTCCTGTCGCTCCTTGGTCCGAACGGCCAGAACACCGCGGCATCCGACTCCGCCGTCAAGTATTGGGCGCTGTTCGACGATCCCGAAAAGCGTGACAACACCCGAATTCGGCAGATCGCCCTCACCTACGAGCTGCCGGCAGGTCTCTCGTCCCGACTCAGGCTTGGCCGCACGACGGTCACCGCGTCAGAGCAAAACGTGAAGATCTGGGCGCACTGCCACTGCCAGGATCCGGACTTCGCCACGTACGTGGGATCAGACTTCTCCGGATCGCTTGGGTTCCTGGCCGATCCGGCGCCACACCAGTTCCGCTTCGCCATTCGGTCACGCTTCTAACGCACACGAACCCAATCATCGGGGCTCGAGCTTATGCAGAGTACAACGAACCGGATGCTGCGCATCGCTTCTCACGGGCTGGTGGCGGGGGCCCTTCTCGCCAGCGCGGCATGTCGCGACATCCTCAAGGTGCAGGATCCACAGAACTTCGCGGCCAGCACGCTCGACAATCCGATCCTCTGGCCAGCGATCGCCAATGGCGCCGAGGGCGACTTGATGCTGCCGCTGGACGATTTCGCCATCTTCAGCGGCATGTTGTCCGACGAGCTGTGGGACAGCAGCACGTGGATCGACTGGCGCGACATCTCGACCGGTGCAATCCGGCCGAACCGCCCGCAGGGGACGTTCGGGGACAACGTACAGAACGCTCTGTTACGCGCTCGGTATTCGTCGCAAGCCGCGGCCGATCGCTTCACGACCGGCATGGGCGACTCGGCGACCACGAGCCCGCTCATGGTGCAGGTCAAGACCGTGGACGCGTGGGCCGACCTCGAACTTGGCATGGGGTTCTGCGAGTCGCCTCCGACCCAGGGGGCGGCCGCTGTCAGCGACACCGTCATGTTCAAGAACGCGCTGGCCAAGCTCACCGCCGTGCTCGCACTTGTGCAGAATGCGCACTACGCCAAGCCGGCTGACCGTGCGGCGCAAATCAACTGGATTACGGCCGGGATCGCCCGGGCGAACTTGATGCTGGGGAACTACGACGCCGCGCTCGCCGCAGCGCAGCAGGTTCCGGCCGGTTACGAGAAGGACGCCATCTTTTCGTCGAACTCGACGGCGCAGAACAACAACCTGTTCGTCCAGGGCAATGCGGGCTCCAACCGCTCGTACACGATTCGCGGTCTCTGGTACAACCAGGTCGACACGATCGGCGGAGGGTTGAAGGATTGGTACAGCGGCAAGCTCGATCCGCGCGTCCCGCTCTCACACGACAACAACAACAGCAAAGGCTACAACCTCGGCGCCGGCGGCGTCGTGAAATTCTTCAGCAATGGCAAGGCGAACGTCGCCAGTGCGCCGCTTGCCATGGCGAAGTACGCCGAGATGGTGTTGATCCAGGCGGAAGTGTATTGGAGAAAGGGACAGTTCCAGACGGCGATCGACAAGATGAACATCAACCGCGCCGCCGCCGCGTTGCCAAATCTGGAGCTGCCGACGACTGGCGACATCTCGACGTGGGTGCGCGACGCGCTGCTCAGCGAGCGGTTCGCTCAGCTCTATACGGAAGGCTTCCGGATGCAGGATCTCTACCGGTTCAATCTCGTGACGGCGAAGCTGGGGCCGGGGCGTCTGATCAAGCTGCCACTCTCGGTCACCGAGGCAAACAACAACCCGAACATCCGGATTGGCGGCGGGAAGTGTCCAGGTATCAGTTGAGCAAATCCGAATGAAGGATTGGCCGGACAGCCGGGTCGAGGCGGGTCGCACCGCCCGCCTCACCCGGCGAGAATTTTTCTCAGTGTGTGGCACCGGCGTAGCACTCGCGGGAGTCTCGGCAGCTGGCCTCGCCGCTGCCTGCGGCGGCGACCATGTGACCGGGCCAATCGTGCAGACCGGGAGCGTGCGCGGCACGATCACCGACCTGGTCGGCAGCCCCCAGTCCATCGGTCGCGTGTACTTGTTGCTCCCCAGCGGGCTCAATCAGAACATCTACGCCGACGTGACCTCGACGGGTACGTTCGAGATTGGAAGCATCCCGATCGGCTCGTACCAGCTGCGATTCTGGGGCGGCGCGCAAGCATCAGTGCCGGAGCCGCTCGAGAACCCCGTGCCGATCACGGTGAACGCGGGCGTTCCGACGATCGTGCAATTCAAGATCGCGATTGGCGCCCCGAACGAGACAGTCCAGGAGATCTACGCAGGCGACTACTTCTTTCAGGAACAGCCGTTCGGTGACCCGAACGCAGCGGTCACGGTAAAGAAGGGCGTGACGGTCTGCTGGTATAACGTCGGGCTTCACGACCACACGGTGACCGGCGGGCCTTGGGGCGATTCCGGCACGATCGGCAGAGCCGAAGAGTTCATGTGGACCGCGGATCAAACGGGCACATTCGGCTATCGCTGCAGCTTTCACAATCCGTTGATGCAGTCGATTCTCAAAGTCGTAGCGTAGCAGCTGCGTGGCTGAAGGCCGCCTACTCGTTGCCGCCCGGCCACCATCCATTCTGAAGCTCGCTTCGCAGGCGCCACGGTGGGGAGAGCTCCTTCCCACTGTCGTTGATGGACAGCGCGGCGAGGTCGACGACATCGCTGCGCACGTCCTGGACGATGGCCGTCGGCGCCACACCACCGGAGGCGCGCCCGTAGATCCAGTTGGTGAGCACGATGACGAACAGATCGCGCTCGGGATCGATCCACATCGAGGTCCCCGTGAACCCGGTATGTCCGAACGCGCGCGAAGACAGATACTGTCCGCAGCTCCCGTCTCCCGGACACGTCAGCCATCCGAGGCCGCGCCAGTCCGGACCGGGCTGGGTAAACGCGCGGGCGATGCTGTCGGCGAAAAGCCTCGTGCTCCCGGCCGCGCCACCGTCCAGCATGAGCTGGGTGAAGACGGCGAGGTCGCTCGCGGTGGAGAACAGGCCCGCATGGCCGGCCACACCGCCCAACGCGCGGGCGCTGGGGTCGTGCACTTCGCCGCGTGCGTCGTTTGTCGTCGTCGGAGCGATGCGCGCGCGGAGCGCCGGCGCGGGGCGAAACATCGTCGAGCGCATGCCGAGCGGACCGTATACCGCTCGCCGCACGAACTGGTCGAGCGGCTCACCGGTGATGCGCTCGATCACGAACCCCATCACGTCGAGCCCGAGATCGGAGTACTCGGTCATGGAGCCCGGCGGGCGGACGAGGCGCGTTGCCAGCACCGCGCTTCGTGCCGCCTCCGATCGAGCTCCCCGGCCCGGGAGATCACGGCCGGCGGGAAGGCCGGATCGATGCATCAGCAGGTCGCGGATCGTGATTTCATCTTTACCACCACCGGTGAACGCCGGCAGGTAGCGCGTCACGCGTTCGTCGAGCCGCAGCTTTCCGCGATCAACGAGGACCATCGCGGCAGCGGTGGTCGCAACGACTTTCGTGAGCGACGCGAGGTCGTACATCGTTCGCCCGGCGTCGACCGGCACTCCCGATTGCCAGTCGAGGGTGCCGTATCCTCGCTCCCAGACGATGGCGCCGTGCCTCCCGACGACGACGGCAGCGCCCGGGAAGCCGCCCGCGCTGATGCCCCGGCGCACGACCTCGTCGATGCGGGCGAGTCGTGCCGTGGACATGCCGACGGATTCGGGGGCGACGTGGGGCAGCCGCCCGTGAGCAACCGCGGGCAGGTGACGCCCATCCCTGGCGGGAGCGGCGTCACGTGCGGTTACGGCAGAACCGAAGAGGAGTGTGGCGAGGGCGAGGGACCGCAACATCAAATGGAAGACGACTAGGGGGTTTAGTCGTTGCGCCGGCCCCAACGATATGAGCCGCGCGACACTCGAGGAGGGCAATAATATCACAATGTAAACCGCAACCGCCGCAAGGTTCGCGCGGCGCTGCCGACCAGCTCGCCGATGTACCGGTGGCAGTCCTTATTATTCTGCCCTGGAACGCACCGGATCAAGGAATCGGACATCTGCCGCTGACGCTCGTCTTCGAGGTCGTACTCGCGCTGCTCAGCATCGCGGTGCTGATGTCGCTCGCGCGGATTCGCCGCCGCCATCGGCGCCTGGCACAGCGTGGAATCGCGGGCCGATCCGACCTGTGGTCGCACGTTGCGGTCGCGGCTGTGCTCAACTTCACGTTGATCATCGTTCTGCTCTATCTCTCGCTCGCCGTTCCCGCGTGGCGCGCGCTCGTTCTATTCCCGCCTGTCCTCGAGGTCTGGCTGTGGGCAGTCGCGACGGCCCTGTTCCTCAAGGGTGCGCTCGATGTGCTTTTCATCGCGCGCGTCTATCGGCAGGCGCAGGACGCGCAATTCTTGACACGTCGAGCCGACATCCGAACCCGTGTCGTGGTCATCGGCGGCGGGATTGGCGGCCTCGCCGCGGCACGCCATCTCGACCAGTTGTTGGGCGGGCGCCGCGACGTCGAGATCACACTCGTCAACCGCGACAACTTCTTTCTTCTCAGTCCGCTGCTCTTCGAGGCGTGCTCCGGTGTGCTCGAGCTTCGCCACTGCGCGCAGCCGATCCGCCCGTGCCTTCGCCGCGTTCGGTTCTTCGAGGCGACGGCGCAGGAGATCGACGTCGCGCGGCGCGTCGTACGGATCGTCGGCCCGGACAGCGCGCTCCGTGAGCTGTCGTATGATCACGTCGTGATCGCGCTCGGCGCCGCTACGAACCTCTCGCAGATTCGCGGATCGGAGCACGCGCGGACCTTCAAGACCGTAGCCGACGCTCTCCTGCTTCGCGATCACGTCATTGAGCAGCTCGAGCGCGCGGACGTAGAGGCCGACGCCGATCGCCGCCGCGGGTTGCTCACGATGACTGTCATCGGCGGAGGCCTCGTTGGCGTCGAGCTACTCGGCGAGCTCTCCGCCTTCGTCGAGGACGAGCTGCGCTACTATCCCGGCATTCGGCGAGACGAGCTGCACTTTCACCTGTTCGAGGCCGGCAAGCGGCTGCTGCCGGAGTCGAAGCCGTTTCTTGCCGAATACGCGGAACGTGTTCTTCGTCGCCGACGCGTCGAGCTGCACGTTGCGACGCCGGTGCAGGAGATCGGCCCGGCGTGCGTCCGCTGGGCCGGCGGGCAGGTGGAGTCGCAGACGATCGTACTCGCGGCGGGCATCGTGCCAAACACCGTCGCGGCGGCGACGAACGTCGCGCACGATCGTCGTGGGCGCGTCGTGACGGATGCGACGCTGCGGAGCACGAGCGATCCTCGTGTGTGGGCATTCGGCGACTGCGCGTCGACACCCGCACCGGACGGCAAGCCGTACCCGGCGCTCGCGCAGCATGCGGTGCGCGCCGCGCGAGTAGTGGCGCGCAACGTCGCCGCCGCGATCGATGGTCGGCCAGCCAAGCCGTTCGTCTACGAGCCGCTCGGCATGATGGCGGCATTCGGGCACACGCGAGCCGCATGCGACGTCCGAGGGTTGAAGCTCACCGGCTTCATCGCCTGGTGGATGCGGCGCACCTACTACCTGTTTCAGATGCCGCGTTGGGACACGAGGTTCCGGATCGCGCTCGACTGGACGGTCTCGCTGTTCTCGCGGCCGGATCTCACGAAGATCGACCTGGCGGAGGAGCGCGAGCTGGAGCAGCGCAATCAGGCGGCGAACGGATCGCGCGTGGCGTAGCGCGGCCTGCTATCGTTGGCGGGCCGGCTTCTCCGTTCGCGCGCGAATTCGATGAAGTTTTTCCAGGGGTTTCTCGCACCGAGGCGGGCTGCCGCCTCTCTCCACCGCGGCGGAAGCCCAATTAGCCCCGCCGCCATACTAGCCAGACGCTCAGTGAGACTGCCGCCAGCCATATCAGAACGATCACAGTCGCGGCAATCCTGCTCGAGGGGCGTTCCGACAGTCGCTCCGCTGCTGCCCGGTGCTCGTTCAGGAGCGCGACAGGAATGAGCCGACGCACCAGCGCGATCCCTAGCGGAACGATGACGAGGTCGTCGACGTAGCCGAGCACCGGAATGAAGTCCGGAATGAGATCGATCGGGCTGAGGGCGTACGCCGCGACGGCCAGAGCGACGATCTTCGCGTACCACGGAACGCGCGGATCGCGCGCGGCGAGATAGATCGCGACGACATCGCGCTTCATGCTCCGCGCCCATTCCTGCACTCTCATGCCTGATCAGCGGCAACGAGTCGGTGGCGGCCGGAGAGCCGACCCTCAGCCACGGCTGCGGAGACAACGGGCAGACAGAGGACTCGAGCTACGACGGCGCCGCCCTTCCGGCTACCTGCACGAGGGCCTCGCCGCCATCGTTCAGGTAGGCATTCGCATCGTGATGCAGCGCGCCTTCCGGCAGCCAGCGCCACAGCGGGCCCAGGTCGTTCCGAACCCGCTCGACATAGAAGTCGGGCACCTTCGTCGTCTCGCCTTCGAAGAAGGCGCGGAACGGGCGATCGGTGTCGAGCCGGGCGCGGATCGTCCGATAGTAGCGGATCCGGCCGGAGCCCTCCGACGAGATCGCGCGCAGCACATTCATCCAGCGCGGGATCGGTTCTCGCGTCGCGCGATAGCGCCGGTAGATCGCGCGATTCGAGAACGTGTAGCGCGTCAGATCGATGACGCGGCTGTAGAAATCGCGCCACTCGTAGCCCGCCGGCCGCACGTTCATCGCGTGATTGTTGTTCAGGAAGTGGAACGGGAACGGCAGCACGCGGCCTGCGCGCTGATACGCCAGGTTCAGCGGGGCAGCCTGACCGAACGCCGAGAGCAGCGAGTACCCCGGAAAGGCACCCGGAGCGAGGTCGACGAACCGTTTCGTCAGCTCGAATGGCTCCGCTCCTTCATCGCCATCGAGGCCAAGAACGAAGTTCGTCTGGATGTACGGAATGTACTTCAGAATCAGATTCACGTGATCCGCGACGTAGCGCACCTTCGCGATTCCCTGGCGGCTGCCGCTCTTCGACTTATTGCCCATGTCGTACCACGACTCGATGCCCGGCAGCACTGCCTTGAACCCGTTGTGCCGCAACCGCTCGAGGTGGGCTTCGGAGAGGAGCGACAGGCTGCTCTCCGCGATGAAGTCGATGCGGCCCGGCGGAACCGCCGCTTCGATGGTCGTCATGCAGTCGTCGAAGCGGATTCCGAAATTCGGGTCGTGCCATGCGACGCGCGGCCGCTTCACCGTGTGCAGCAGAAACCGCAGATCCTCCTTTATTACATCCTGATCAAGCGGTTGGTACGGCACCACCGAATCGATACAGAAGGAGCACGTGTACGGGCAGCCGAGGCTGCCGAGCATGGGCACGATCTTTATTAGCGGAGCCTTGCGCAGCGTGATCTCCACGAACTTCCAGCGCTCGCGCACACCCGGCAGCGTGAGCGGTTGCCGCTGCGCACCCAGCCGCACGCCCACCGGCCGGTGCTCGACGCAATCCTCCAGCACCGTCCGCACGATGTCTCGGTCCACGAACCCGAGAACGTAGTCGAAGTACCGGCAGGCGTCCTGCGGATAACAGCGCGCGTGCGGCCCGCCCAGCACCGTGATCGCCCCCTTCGAGCGGTACAGGTTGCTCAGTGCGTACGCCAACTGCGCAGCCTGCGTAAAGGCGCCGATGAACACGACGTTCACATCGAGCGGCAACTCGGACGCGAGATCCTCAATCCCTGTGTAGCAGAGGAACGCGACGTCGTGGCCATCACCCTCGCACCAGGTCGCGATCACCTGCGGCATGATGCTCGCCAGATTCGCGTTCATCACGCGGCCGTACAACGACTCCGAGGGCCCCTTCGTGACCAGGTCGACCACGCCGACGCGAAGCTTTCGCATTGGTGCCCTCGTTGAGACCGTGGGGAAGGCAGCTCCGATGGGTCGATGCAGCGCTGAGACGGACGGCGTCGCGGACCCGAGTCGCAGTCGCCAACTTGCGACGGCGACGCCACCGTGGGGAAAGCGTGGCCGGGCGCAGGATAGTAGTCGCTCGCATGACTGCATGCCAGCCGCCGCGCTTCCGGCTCGGCCCGCCGTCGGCCGCGGATGTGAAGGGCCCTTCCAAAAAGAAGAGCTCGCACTGTTGGCCGTACAGGGGGCCAACGTGAGCGAGCCTGACTCTATGACCTGGGCGGGTCTCGAACCCGCGACCTACGGATTAAAAGAGCGATGATTCATTACAATTCCAGCATCATCTAGCATCGCCCAGTCACGACTGCGGTTCCGGTTCCGAACAACTCCATGATCCTTGAAAGCGGGTGAGCATCGTGTCGGTGCAATGAGTTTGGCGTTTTTTCCGGGGCTCGAATCCGGCGAATAGGAGTCGGCGAAGCCGGCGAGAATTGGCATCCCGCCGCGGGGACGAAATGGGGAGGGCTATGGAGTGCGCACTGATGTGGCCCTCTCCGACTCGACTGAACAATCGAACGCCCGTCTGAAACAATTCTCACTTCCTGGGGCTCTCGACCCTCAGCGTCTCTTTCACATCGCTCCCGCGCACCGACGCCGTGAGTTGGTGCTCGATCGACTTTGGCGAGAGCTTCCACGTCACCCGCGCGCGCCCCTTCGCGTCGCTCACCGCGCGGGCCGGCGACACGGCGCCCGTCGTCGTCGTGAAGCGCAGCGCCGCCTCGGGAATCGGATTCCCGTACACGTCCTTCACGATCGCGACGACCGAACGCTCCAATGCGCCTCTGTTGGCTTTTGCGGAGCTCGCGTCGAGTGTCAGGAGCTCGGGCGCACCGGGGTTGGCCTTCGCGGTGACGACAGCCGGTGACGTATGATCATTTCCTGCCACGCGCGCTGACAACGTGTACGATCCTATGTCGCGCCCCAGGTGCCAGCGCAGCGACACTGTGCCGGTCGAGTCGGTGCGCACCGACGAATCGGCAAGCGCGCCCGCCGAGATCGCGAGCGCGAGCGGGACGTCGGCGACGGGGTTCCCGGTACTGTCCACCACGCGCAGCACCACCGACTTGGGAAGCTGTGCGCCGACGCGGCCTTCCTGGCGATCCCCGCTCACCACCGTCACTCCGCGCGGCGCTCCAGGCAGCACCGTCGCGCTGATCATGAGCGGGGGCACAGAGCGCCCGGTGCCCACCTGTGCGCGAATATGCTGCGTGCCCGCGCGACCGCCGAGCACCCAGCGCGCACGGGCTTCACCGGCCGAATCGGTGCGAACGGTAAGACCTTGGCCGCTGCCGCCATCGAGTGCCGTCCACGTCACCGGTACGCCGGCGAGGAGACGTCCCATCGCGTCGGTGACGCGTATGCCAACGGGATCGTTCACCGGCGCACTGACGGCACCGGTCACATGCTCCTCGATCGCCACGAGCTTCGTGTTGCTCGCCACCGGATCCGCCTCGGCGACGATCGTGGTGGAGCTGTCCGCACCATCCGCTGTTACGAGCAGGCGTTGCACCCCGGCCAGGTCGCCCAGGGTCCATCGTGCGCGCGCGCGTCCCTGGTTGTCGCTCGTCGCGGTCGCGGGCTCGGTTGACCCCATACCATCCACGCCGCGAAATCGCACGGTGACGCCGGATACCGGACGCCCCTTCTTGCTGAGCACGCGAACCACTACCGGCTGCGGAAGTGGCGTACCAGCGTTCGCGTGCTGCGACTCGGTGTCCACCGCTTCCACGAGGGCAGGCGTCGCGACCACCGTGATGGCGTATGTCGCCGTGAGGTCGTCTACCATCGCACGCACGAGTGCGCGGCCGAGATTGCGGCCGGTGACGATGCCTGATGAGTCGACCGTCGCAATCGTCGAGTCGTCCGACCCCCAGGCCACCGCACGTCCTCGCACAATGTGCCCGCGCGCGTCGAGGGCCCGGACGCTCAGGGCGCCCTGTTCCCCCTCCGGAACCGACACGGTGCTGTCCTTGTCGCGCCGAAGGGCCGTCACGTGCTGACGCACGAAGATGTGTGCGCGCGCAGTACGATCGTCTACCGCGGCGAGGATGGTGGCCATCCCCGGCGACTTCACGACCACCGATCCATCCGCCAGCACGGCTGCGATGCTCGGGTTCTCGCTCGTCCACGTGGGCCGCGCGCCGAGGATGACCGCGCCGTTCTTGTCGGTGATCGTTGCCGCGAGGTGGATCGTGTCGCCAAGCGCGAAGGACGTATCGGCGACGGGGTTGAGTTTGATCCAGCTCGCGCGCAGGCCATTCGAGAGGTGACGCCCAATGAAGCCGCTCGAGTAGAGAAACGAGAAGACGGTTGTAATTGCCACCACACTGGACGCGATGGCGGGCACGAAGCGCGTGACGGAACCGAAGCCCGTCGGTTTGGCCATGGTCGTTGACATTACTCTCAAGACTGGCAGCGGAATGGGGCGGTCACGGCTTCAGGACGTTGCATTTCGACCGGAGTGATCGAAGTCACCGGTCGACGGCGACGAGCGACGCGGAGAAATTTTTTTGTTGAGGTGAATCGGCTAAGGCAGGATCTCGAGGTACGAGCCGCGAGCCGACCAGGCGAGACTCGGTGGATCGTCGAGCATCGGTCAGACTCGGCGATCGGCACTGAGTTGAGGATTTTGTTGGGGTTCGGCGCATGCGGTGGGCGCGGGGCGCGTTCTCAACGCCTGCCGTATATTCATGTCATGGGCCGCCCGCCATATCTCGATGACACGTCCGCCGAAGCGCGGGAAGTTCAGCAACGGCTTTACGAGTCGATGACCCCGTCCGAGAAGCTGACGAGAATGCGTGAGTTGACTCTGGCTGTGAATCAACTTGCGCTGGCCGGCCTGGCGACCCGCAATCCTGACGAATCGCGGCAAGAACTGCTGTTACGACTCGCCCGAATGCGGCTGGGAGACGATTTGGTCGATCGCGTATACGGCGCGCGGGATGGCGCCTGAGTCGCTCCCGGAGCCGATCTCCGTCGCGGTCCTAGTTGCTGGCGTCCTGACTCGACTCGGCATCTCGTATGTGATCGGCGGTTCGTTCGCGAGCTCGGTGCATGGCGAAC
Organism: Gemmatimonadaceae bacterium; assembly: GCA_035469245.1. Lineage (GTDB taxonomy): Bacteria > Gemmatimonadota > Gemmatimonadetes > Gemmatimonadales > Gemmatimonadaceae > JAQBQB01. The sequence goes on along the minus strand of DATISA010000363.1, from coordinate 3,318 downwards.
CGCGATCCACGAATGACGTCGACATGGTCGCCGACCTCCACCAGAGCGATATCGATGCGTTCCTCGCTTCGGTCGGCCCAGATTGCCACGTCGCTCGTGACGCAGTCGTGGAAGCAGTAAGTACAGGTGGCGCATTCAATGTCATTCACGTGCCAACCGCAGTGGAGGTCGACATATTCGTCGCAGGGATTGATGCTTTTGATCGCGAGCGTCTCAGGCGACGAGTCCCGGTTTCCCTCCAGAGCGGCTCCGATTCAGCGACGCTTTTCGTGGGACACTCCCGAGGATACGATCCTGCGCAAGCTCGAGTGGTATCGGCGTGGTGGGGAGTCGTCCGAACGGCAATGGCGCGACGTGGTCGGAATCGTGAACGCGCAGTCCGCGCGACTCGATCGCGCGTATATGCGCGATTGGGCGGTGAAACTGAGTGTGTCGGATCTGCTCGAGCGCGCGTTGGGGGATTCCGGCCCCTGAAGATGCTTCGCGATACCCGAGCTTTTGTCCATCGGGGTATGCAGATGACCCGGGCGGGCTTCGAACCCGCGACCTACGGATTAAAAGAGCGAATGTTTATTGGAGTTCCAGCATCATTGAGCATCGTGGGGGTATGTCCCGGAGTCTGCTTCGCCGGCAGCGTTTGATTGGTGAGATTGCCCCAGATTCGGGAAGGATCGTTGAGTTACGGGTCTTTTCGGGGTTCCAGAATGGCACGCTGGCCGGATGTCATCGTCGAGCCGTTTGCCACGCTAGCCGCGCTGGGAGCGCTCCAGGAGTGGCGCCCCGCTTCTCAGTCGGCGCGCGCCCGCCGTGAGTAGGACGAACTCCGGAAGGGTATCGCCTCCCCGTTTCGCGGCTCGCCTTTGGTCGTCCTAATGACGCGATCATTTGGGGGCGCCGACCTTCCCAGTGCATCGCCTTACATGGCAACGCGCCGTTGCGCTGACCATCCGATGGAAAATGGCTTCGGCACCGCCTCGCTTGATGCGTTGGGGACGAAACATTACGGCACGGTATGCGCATGGCTGACACGAAAGCGTTGTTTACCCAACGGTTCGATGCAGCGCGCACCGCCTTGGCCGTGGGGGACGAGCCCGCCGCCGCCGAATCCCTTCACTCGGCGATCGTCGTGGCGCGCAGCGATCCCGGTCTCCGGCTGGAGCTCGCCTCCGCCCTTTTCCACCTCGGGAAGCTCTCGCGGAAGTTCGGCCGGGCAGGGGAAGCGGAAGCGGAGCCGCTCCTCACCGAAGCGCTCACCATCAGCGAAGGGCTCTTCGGCAGGGAACACGCCGCACTCGCGCCGCTGCTGAACGAGTTGAGCCGGCTACACGTCCAGCGGTCGCAACATGCGCGCGCCGAGGACGCCCTCCAACGTTTGCTCGCGATCGCACGGGCCAAGAGCGAGGAGAATGCCGATGCCGCCACCGCACTCGCTGGCCTCGCCGTTGTGAAACGCAAACTCGGCGATGACGAATCGGCGGAAGCACTGTACAGGGATGCATTGCGGATTCGAGAGAAGGTGCTCGAGCCAAGTCACATGCTCACCGTCGGCACGCGGGAGCAGCTCTCGGAAACGTGCGCGGCACGTGGCAACTTCGGTGAAGCGTTGGCGCTGCTTCGGCGCGCCCTGGCAACGCGCGAGGTGGCGTTGGGTCCCGGACATGCAACCGTGCAGGCCGCGCGGTCGCGCGTGGCCGAGCTCGAACTGCGAGTCGCCGTCGCGGCCGACACGGCGGCGGCTGCTGCCGCGAAGGCCGCCAGGGGTGCGATAACCACGCCGGCCTGGATCAAGCGGGTGCCGGACTCCCCTGCCGATACGCCATCGACGACTGTGCCACCACCGATCAATTCGAAGAAGCCGGAATTCCTCGGTCAGCCTGAGCCGCGGGTCCTTCGCCCCGCCGCCCTTTCACGCGAACGTGCGAAGACGCCGACCGTCACCGCTGCCGTGGCGGCCGCCTCGTTGATGGCATCATCGATACAGACGCCGTCTGCTTCCCAGATCGTCATCTCCCCACCCGAAAGCGTTCGTCCGTCCGGGAGCATCACCGGTCGCGAATCGGGCGTCCCGCATCGCGATGCCGTTCTCGCGGAAGTCGCGCACAGTGATGTCGCGAGTGACCATGCTGCGCTTGGCGATTCGCGATCCACAATCGCACCGGTCCAGGCCGATACGCCCGATCCGGCGCGCAAGAAACGAACGACACTGTATTTATCCGCTGGAGTAGCCGCGGTCGCGATCGCGATCGCCGGGCTGTTGATGTTACGCCCGCGCGCCGGCGGCCGCAGCGACCCTGTCTCCGCAAAGGTTAGCGCTGCACAGCGCGCCACCGTCGCCGGCGCTCCTGTGGTGAAGGCACCGGCGACGATGACCGGATCGACCGCAGCCCGCGCGGCGGCCGTGGTCGGCGCAACGCGCGCCGACTCGCACCGCTTCGCGAGCGCGGCGCCCCCGCCTACCGCTCCGGTGGCACAGCCAGAGCAACGTGCTCCGGAGGCCGCTCCACCGGAGCTCCGCTTGCCCCGCGTCAATGTTCACCTGCGCCCCATAGATATCCCGAAAATCACGGTCCCGAGCATCTCGGCGGCGCCGAGCGTCGAGTCGATCGCGCGCGCGGCAACGGAGCGGCCGCGCGCGTCCGACACCGATCGGACTGGAACGGGGGAGAGAGTCTCACCTCCCACGTCGGCGGACGTCGATAACGCGGTCACCCCTGCCAAGATCATCGGGCGCGCGCCGGCGCCACGCTTCCCCGACGCACTGCTCCGCTCGGGACACAGCGAAGGACAGGTCGTCGTGCGCTTCATGGTGAACATTCTCGGGAGGGTCGACGTCGCGAGCTTGATCGTGGAGCGATCGGACGACGCGCTGTTCACGTCTGCCGTGCGTGACATCCTGCCCGACTTCCGCTTCGAGCCCGCCCGTACGCACGCACCGGAATCGAAGCCGGTTGCCTCGTGGGTGAGTGTGCCGTTTCGGTTCACGACGAAGAAGAAATAAGGCAGCGCAGAGACGGTTGCACAGAGTTGTGAGGTCGCGTCGGCGTGCTCGGGGCTAACCGTCAACTCAGTGATGCTCTGCCGCGGCGATGGCGAGACTCAGCGGCAGACGCGTTTTGCCCACACCAAGTGGCCCGAGCGGCTTTCGGCAACTGTTTCTTGTGAGAGCTTTTTACGCGAACGGCCGCCTCGATGGGCGGCCGTCGCGTTTTCCGTCGGTGAGTGCTACCAACAACTTACCGCTCATGACCCGGGCGGGTCTCGAACCCGCGACCTACGGATTAAAAGTCCGTTGCTCTACCAGCTGAGCTACCGGGTCGG
>DATISA010000362.1:0-5354 GCA_035469245.1 Gemmatimonadaceae bacterium | reverse complement strand
CGATCTGGCGCGAGCGGTTCGGCGGCAGTCGGGGCGTGCTCGGCAAGTCCGTGGCGTTCGGGGACTCGAGCTACCAGATCATCGGCGTGATGCCGTCGTCGCTCCGGCTGCCAGGATACCAGCAAAAGCCGACGGACCTGTGGATTCCGCTCGACCTGCGCGACGCGAGCCTCGGGATGACCGTGCTCGGGCGGCTGCGCCCCGGCGTGTCGACCGCCGACGCCGAGCGTGACCTCGATTCGGTGTACGCCCGCACGACTCTCGCCTCACAACTTCCGTTCCGCACGCGCGTCCTGACACCCGCGAAGCGCGTGAACTTCTACGATTCGCTCGTGCTGCTGACGGCTGCCGTGGCGCTGGTGCTGCTGGTCGCCTGCGCGAACGTCGCGCATCTGCTCCTGGCGCGATCGGCGACGCGACACCGCGAGCTCGCGATTCGCACGGCGCTCGGCGCGGGCCGGGGCCGGCTGCTCCGCCAGCTGCTCACCGAGAGCATTCTATTGACGTCCGCGGGCGCCGCGCTGGGGATCGCATTGGGTTGGTTGGGGCTGCGCGGGCTGATCGCGCTTCGCCCGCAGACGCTCGATGCGCTTCGGGATGCGCGCCTCGATTTCACGACGCTGGGCACGGCGATTGGCGTGGCGGTACTGAGCGGCATCGTCTTCGCCATCCTTGGCGCGATGCAATCGTCGCGCTGGTCGACCCACGACGCGCTCAAGTCGGGCGCGCCGGGGTCATCGCAGTCGCGCGCCGACCGACGTGTCCGCGCCGGATTGGTCGTGAGCGAGATGGCGCTGTCGGCGACGCTGATCGTCGGGGCGGTGATGCTGGTGCGAAGTCTGGTGAACCTGCAGCGCACGGACCTTGGCTTCACGCCGCACGGGCTCTACTTCGCCCAGCTGCCGCTGGCCCGAAACGGCCTCACTACGCCGGCGGCGCGCGCTGCATTCGCCGGCGAGTTCATGCGACGAGTCCGGAACATTCCCAGCGTCACGTCGGCGGCGATGAGCGACGTGCAGCCCGGATGGCGGAGCTTCAACATCGGCAGGCTCGAGATTCAGGGCGAACCAGCGGCGAACACGCCGAAGACGCAGCTCATCGACTACGATCGGGTGCAACCGGCCTACTTCCCGACGATGGGTATACGACTCGTCGAGGGAACGACGTTCACCGACTCGACGCCGGAGGGACACCAGGTCATCGTGAACGCGGGGCTGGCTCGCGCGCATTGGCCACAAGGCTCGGCCGTCGGCCACCGCGTTCGCGTGGCCGCCTCCGACAGCGAGCCGTGGCTCACGATTGTCGGCGTGGCAGCCAACGCAGCCACGAGTGGGCCCGCGACCGAATCGTCAACGCCCCAACTCTACGTCCCGCTGCCGGCCGATCGCGCGTCGCCATCGATTTTGCTGCGCACGACGGGCGATGCGCGATCGCTCGCGCCCGTGCTGGAGATCGCGCGCAGCATGGGCCTCCGCAAACCTGCGCCGATCGAGAGCGCGGAGCAGAGGCTGAGTGACTCGATCGCCGGACCGCGGTTCATCATGCTGTTGCTCACGGTATTCACCAGCCTCGCCGTCAGCATCGCGGCGATCGGACTCTACGGCGTCATGGCGCACCGCGTCGCGCAGGAGACGCGAGAGATCGGCATCCGCGTCGCGCTCGGCGCGAGTGGCGGCCGCATCGGCCGCGCCGTCGTCGGGCGCGGCCTCGGCTTGACGGTCGTCGGGACGGTACTTGGGCTGGCCGGCGCCGTGTGGGCGACCAAGATCATCGAGAGCCAGTTGCACGGCGTCACGCGGCTCGACCCGGCGTCGTTCATCGTGGGCGCACTGGTGCTGGCCGGCATCGCGGTGCTGGCCTGCATCGTCCCGACCCGTCGTGCGCTGGCCGTCGATCCGGTGACGGCAATTCGCGCCGAGTAGGCAAACACCCGCACCTAGGTTCAAACCGCCGCAATTAGGGTCAGAGTCGAATTAGCGGTTGCTAATTCGACTCTGACCCTAATTAACCATTTTGTTGCGGGCTAGGCGTGCGCGGCGAGCACGAGCGATCGCGTGCGGTTCTCCTCGGCGACGCGCGCCACGAAGGTGTCCAACGGAATGGCGTTCGGCTTCTGCTCCTTCCCGGCGCCTCGGACGTTCACGGCGACCGTGCCCTGCTCCGCCTCACGCTTTCCGACGACGAGCATGTACGGCACCTTCATCCGCGCGCCCTCGGCGACGCGGTACTTGAGCGTCTCGGATCGCGCATCCAGGTGCACGCGCACGCCCGCGGTGTGCAGCCGTTTCGTGACGGTGGTCGCGTACTCGCGATACTCGTCGGTGATCGGCAGCACGCGCACCTGCTCCGGCGCGAGCCAGACGGGGAACGCACCGGCGAAATGCTCGATCAGAATCGCGATGAAGCGCTCGAGCGAGCCGCTCACGGCGCGGTGGATCACCACCGGCCGGTGCGCGTTGTTGTCCTCGCCGACGTACGTGAGATCGAACCGCTCCGGCGCGTTGTAGTCGAGCTGAATCGTGCCGAGCTGCCACGGGCGGCCGATCGAGTCGGTGACGTCGAAGTCGATTTTGGGGCCGTAGAACGCGCCGTCGCCCGGCTTCAGCTCGTACTCCATCCCTGTCGCCTCCAGCGCGGCGCGAAGGGCGGCTTCGGCACGATCCCAGAGTGCGTCCTCGCCGATGCGCACTTCGGGCCGCGTCGCGAACTTGAGCTTGGCGGACAGGCCGAACGTCTCGTAGTAGCCCAGGATGAAGCGCAGCAGAAAGTGCACTTCATCCTTGATCTGATCTTCGGTGATGAAGACGTGGCAGTCGTCCTGCTGGAACTGCCGCACGCGCGTGAGGCCCGAGAGCGCGCCGGTCACCTCGTTGCGATGCAACACGTCGAAGGTGACGTAGCGAAGCGGCAGCTCGCGATACGAGTGCTTCTTGGCGAGATACAGCAGGTAGTGCGACGGACAGTTCATGGGCTTGAGCGAGAAGTCGTGCTCCCGCGTCTCGGTGTCGAGCACGAGGAACATGTTCTCGCGGTACTTGCCCCAGTGGCCGGAGATCTCCCAGAGCCCCTTGTTGTAGAGGAGCGGCGTCTTGATCTCGAGGAAATCGTCGCGCTGGCGCTCGCGAATGAAATCGTTGAGCGCGTTGAACAGCGTCGTTCCGCGCTCGGTCCAGAACACGGCGCCCGGCGAGAACTGGTGCATCATGAACAGATCGAGTTGCCGCCCGACCACGCGGTGGTCGCGCTTCCTCGCTTCCTCGATGCGCTGGAGATGCGCGTCCAGGTCGGCCTTCTGGAAGAAGGCCGTTCCATAGATGCGTTGCAGCATCTGGCGTCTCGAATCACCACGCCAGTAAGCGCCTGCCGTGTGCGTCAGCTTGAAGTGCTTGAGCCGCGACGTGTCGGGCACGTGCGGACCGCGGCACAGATCGACGAACGGCCCGTCGGTGTAGGTCGAGATGATCTCGTCGTCGCCGAGCTCCGCCAGCCGCTCGAGCTTGAGCGGATCGTCCGCAAAGCGCTGCTGCGCGGCCGGACGATTCACCTCTTCGCGGACGAACGGATACTTCTCGGCCGCGACCTTTCGCATCTCGTTCTCGAACGCGGCCAGATCCTCGGGCGTGAACGGCTCAGCGACCTCGAAGTCGTAGTAGAAGCCGTCATCGATCGCCGGACCGAAACCGATCTTGGCATCGGGCCGCAGCCGTCGCACCGCGGTGGCGAGGATGTGCGCGGCCGAGTGGCGCAGCACGTCCAGCGCGGGCGCGTCACGATCGGTCAGCACGCGGAACGTGCCGCTCGCGCGGAGCGGCGTGACCAGATCCTGAATGGCGCCGTTGACTTCGACGGCGACCGCCGCCTGGAGAAGCCGCTCGCCGATCGACTTGACGACCTCCGATGGGAGGGTGCCGGCGGGGACGGTGCGCTGCGACCCATCGGGGAGCGTCAGCGTGAGTGTCGGTTCAGTTGGTCGAGCGATCATGTGATTCGAGAGTTCCGACTGACGATGCGCCGTCGAGGAGAGCGGAGCTGTTTTGCCGAGAACGCGGCCTCCAAGCGGACACTGCGGATGGCCTTGTTCTTGCACCGCCAGCGACTACGCCTCTCGCGCTTTCGGAAAGCGTAACTTATCCTTCTGCAACAACCTCCGCCACAGGGCTCACCCACCATGTCACGGTTTCGATATCGCGACGACGAGTCGTCATCAGCCGGCATCATCATCGGCGCGGTCGCGGGCGCGTTGGCCGGATTTGCCGCCGGGATGCTGGTGGCGCAACGGGTCGGCGGGTTCAGTGGGCTCGGTGCAAAGATTCGCCGACGCAGCGCGGCGTTTCGCGACGAACACTTCCACGGCGCGCACGAAGTGTCGGACGACGACGAGCTGGAGGAGTTCGAGGAGGACGAACTCGAGTCCGGCGAGTACGACGAGAGCCTCGAGGAGCGCGTCCTGGAAGCCTTCCGGAACGACCCCGTCCTGTCAGAGCGCGCGATCGACATCGGCTCGATCAGCGAGGCGGTGATCGAACTGGCCGGATGGGTGGAGACCGAGGACGAAGCGGAGCACGCGGTCACGATCGCGCGCGGGGTGCCGGGCGTCGAGACGGTCGTCAACCGGATCGCGATCGGCGACGAAGAGCGGCGCATGAACGAAACGGCACAGCGCGCGCGCGAGGGCGATGCCGCGCTCAACGAGGCGCGCTGGGAAGGCCGCGGCGTAGGGACGGGACGCCGGCGGCAGGGCAGCTCCGACGACCCCGACCGGCACGCGGGCCCAAAGGTCGAGCTGAAGGATCGCTGGCAGGGCACCGACGACGCACTGCGCAACGCGGCCGATAACGTCGAAGGCGTGGCCGAGCGGCGCACCGTGCGCGGCAAGCGAGCCGTGCGCGGCGACCGGACGGGCGGCGCTCCCGTCTCGCCCACGGGCGTTCCAAAGGCGGATCACGTCGCCGAGCCGCTGGAAGCCGATCGGCAGGCAGCCCGAGTCGACGAAACGCGCGACATTGGCGGCGCACAAATCGAACGCGGCGATCTGACCTGATCGCCGAACGATCCTCGATCACTATCCGGGCCGCGAACCAAGCGGCCCGGTTTTATTTTCATTCTCAACATGTCCAGTCTTCCTGATCGCTACGACTTCGCGACAACGGAACCCGAGATCTACCGCGCCTGGCTCGAGGCTGGCTGCTTCGACGGCCGCGGCGCGGACTCGTCGCGCGTGGGCGGCGCGCGCGAGCCGTACACGATCGTCATGCCGCCGCCCAACGTCACCGCGATCCTGCACGTTGGGCACGGCCTGAACAACACGATTCAGGACGTCATCATCCGCTGGGCGCGCATGCGCGGCAGCAATG
>DATISA010000361.1:0-6789 GCA_035469245.1 Gemmatimonadaceae bacterium | reverse complement strand
CAGCCGTGGCTCGAATCGATCACGGTTTCGACTTCTCCGACAGCCTCAGCGTCGCCAGCACCCCCGCATGATCCGAGGGCCACAAGCCGGACGCTGTCCGGTCCGCCGGATCGAGGCCAATCACCGATGCGTGGAGCGCGGCATACACCCAATCGTTCCATCTCTCGTGGGTGGCTGGCGATGGAGCCGCGCTCGAGCGCGCATTGCTCAGGAACACAAAATCGAGGCGCTGGTCAAAGGCGTTCCACCAGTCCGGCTCGTTCAGCGCATCGGGATGACAGCACGCCAGGCCAGCGACGCCCGGATTCGCGATGGGCCACATGTCCACGAGCTTCCCTGCTCCAGTCAGAAAGCCGTACGTTGGCGTCTGATACACGTTCGCAGCCGAATTGAAGTCGCCGACGAGCACGACCGGATGGGGTGACACGTGGACGAGATTCGCCAGCTCCTCGGCTTGCAGAAGTTGAATTGGCGGATTGTGCTGATCCTCGAGGTGGGTGCTGAAGAATCGTACTGTCCCCTCACCCACGTGCGCGTCGACCGACGCCCATCCACGCACCACGAACGCTCCGCCGCCGCCGAGCGCGAGCGGAAGCCTCGCTCGATACAGGCCTCCTAGCGGGTTGGTGATCGGCACGTCGCCGCGCGCGAGAATCACGTCGCGATCGGTGAAGCGCACGTCGTCGAAGGTCGGCCCATCGGGCCCGGCGCCGGTGAGCATCGGCACCTCGGCGTCCGTCCCGGGCACCACGACCATCGCCCGGTAGTCGGCGCCGAGCGCGTGCAGCGCATCCAGAAGGATCTGCAAGTAGTCGTCGACAATCGTCGTTGCTGGCGTCGTGCCGCCAACGATCGCATCGCTCGGATGTTGCATCCGGTAGAGCGCCACTTCCTGTAGGCCAACGAGTTGCGGGCGGTTCGTCGCGATGAGCCGGGCGACGGCCTGTGCTCTCCCGGGGAGATCGCTCGCCTGCAGCATCGCCCAAGCCTCGGCGGCCAGGAACGGAATCGTCTTCGGATCCTGCGCGGCAAGCAGCGGATCCATGTTTGCCCCTGGCCCAATGTTCTGCGTCATCACCACGATGTCTGGCCCACTCGAGGTCGAGACTCGTGACGCTCCGAGGGGTACGCGGCGCAGCGGTGCCGTCGGCGTTGACTTGTTACACGCGACAGCGAGACAGACGGCGAGCACAGCAGACAATGTACGCATCTTCCACTCCTGGTCGGCAAAACGGGTCTCCGTCGCCATGTTGATCTGGCGCCCGGCGCTTATGGGCTTGTCGTCGTGATCGTGGTGTTGAGTGCGGTCGCGACCGTCGCTCCGGCAGCGTCGACGCCGACTGCATAAACGGTCTGCACTCCGACGCCGAACGTCGTGCCCGGCGCCCAAGTGAGCCACCACTGGATGCACCTGGATGCGCCTGCTTGGATTACGACTGGGCTCGAGTTCGATCCGATCATCACAGGTGATCCGCCCGACAAGGCGAAGAAGTCGACTCGCGTGAATGGCGTGCCGGCAACGGCCGATGTGACGCACATCTCTGCCTTGAGTTGAACGCTGAGCGGATTGGCCGCCGGGAGAATCGAACCCGTCGATACGAACGTCGATGCCTCGGGCGAGACCATGCGCCAGTCGACCACCGCGACCTGCGCCGAGTCCGCCTTAGTGGGATCGCCGGTCGACCTGGCGATGATCGTCACATATGGAGAGACGGTCTGTGCCAACCCCACGCCCGTGACGACACCACTCGGACTGACAACGGCAACCGAAGGATTGCTCGTCGACCAGGACACGGTGGTCGGCGCCCCGCCGAGCGCTTGCACGTCGGCAGTGAGTTGGGCCTGGTCGCCGATCTTCAACAACACGCTCGCGGGACGCACCGTCACGCTGAGCACTGTCGGACCAGGCGGCGGCAGCAAGACGACCGGTACGATGAGGGAATCGAGCACGCCGGCTCCGCTCAAGCCCAGAACCTGAATGACAGCGAGTGCATTGCCGGGGATCAACGTGCCAAATCCTTCGAGGGTGTTGCTCGCCAGGATTCCGCTGCCGGTTCCGGTGCATGTGCCGGGTGGGACCACGGCCATGCCTGCGCCACACGAGACGAGCATTCCGCCGGCGGCTCGTCGACCGGACGGCTGAAGGAGCCACGCCTGGAGGGCGATGTCAGTGAAGGTGGAAGCGGTGTGATTCGTGATTGTCGCCGTGTAGTTCTGGCTCGGGCCTTCGAGCTGCAGATTGGTTCCAGCGGCCAATGTCACGCCGTCGAGTGTGACCTTCTTGAACGGCCACACGGCAATGCGGAACAGCGATCCTGGTTTGCCCATGAGCCGAACGACGAGCGTGTTCACGAGGCCGAGTGTCATGGTTCGAGTGACGTGTTCCGACCCGCTGTCGGCCGACGCCGATCCCGGAGCCATCAGCACCGTGCCATTGAGCTCGACGGTCGCCACGGCACCCTGGCTGCCAACTTCGTCTGCGTCGACCACGTAGAGCATTCCGGCGACCGCATTGAAATGGATCGTGTCGGAGACCGGAGCGCCGCGATCCCGGACGAACGTCGCGGGGCCGAATACGCACCGGTCACAGGGTGGCGGCGCAATCACTTCTGCCGATCCAAAGGCTCCAGTCTGTGGGGCGGTTCTCACCACATCCGTTACCCCTCCCGCCTGTCGATCCCCTTGGCAGGAAGCTACCAAGAGGGTCACGAGGACAATGCCCAGAGCGCGTTTCATCATCAGGATTCCTGTTCGTGTCGCCGGCGGGGCGACACCGCGGGAACGCGATCGCCCAGCCGTGCTATTCAAGTGTCATAATTAATGAATTCACGAGAGCGTTGGTCTGTAGGGCAAGTGCGTGATCGTGGTGCGGGTTTTCCGCATGACGGCCGGCGCGACCGTTACAGGCTCTCTAATAAACAACTGGTCGCAGTCGCTGCGGCATCGGCCTCCCCCCGAGCCGTGCCGAAGTCCAGCGAATGCCGATTGTTCGACCGGAGATCCGGTCGTAGGTTGGGCCATGGTGCGCCAAGCGACGGTCGCGACCTGGTGAGCCCAAACCGCAACACGTGCACATTCATTGAAGGCGTCTGCCCCCGAGTCCGCGACACGAATGGCCAGCCTCGTACCTCGAGACTGGCCATCGTCATTCGTCAGGGAGACCTCGGCGCTGTGGGCTTACCACCAGGCACGCGGACGCCCGACTTACCTCGGTATCGGTGCCAATTCAAGAATCGTATTCGCGTCCGGCGGCGCCTTGTTGGCGCTTTTTCCCTCCCACACATCTTCGTCGAGGATCTGGCGATGCTGGGGATGGCCCGTTCCGTTCGGGAAGTCGCTCTCCGAATACTCGACCGCGTTCGCGCGACTGACTTGGCCAAGATAGATACAGCCGACGTGCCGATTGCCGGAGCCACCGATCCACCCGGGGATATCGCTCTGTGCAAAGTCGTTCGAGACGATGTGACCCAGCGACCCGTAGTAGGCGATTCCGGCCCGAGGATTCTCGAGTGGCGGCGGCCACAGCTTCTTGTTCGATCCCAACACCGGCCCAAGCGTGTTGCCTCGCAAGGCGATGTGCGCGGCTGCTTCGTCCACGAAAATCTGCGCCTGTGACGCCTTGAACTCGGTGAGGTCGTTCCCTTCGAAGGTGTCGTTGACCGGCGGTGCATCCGACTTTGTGAGGTCTGCGGCCTGGGTGTCCTGGGTGACGAGGATGCCATAGCGTGCAACCCCCGTGACCCTGTTGTTCGTCCAGCTCGAACCCGAGCACCCTCCAATGCAGGCCAGTGCGGCCCTGTTGTTGTTCGCGCTCTTCATGTTGATCACGTTGTCGCGTACCGTGATCGCTCGCGGCGCGCCCGGCGCTCCCGATTTGTACTGCTGATCCGGGTATTGGCACGCGATGATTCCGCACGAATCGTCGACCTCGATGTTCACCGTGTTCCCTTCGATCAGCGCACTGCCCTCACGCTTCAGGACATAGCCGTCCGGAGTGGCACCGAAGCTGATCCCGGCACCAAAGCCGCCAAAGGATGACTTTTTCGTAATGGTGTTGCCGGAGATCACCGTCTGGCCGCTGACGCCCCAGACGGCGATGCCGACCCAGTGCATGTCCTCGATCACGTTGTTCGTGATCGTCAACGTGTCGAGATCGCAATTGTTCAGGTGTATCAAATTGTTCAAGCCGGCCGGCGGCACGCTTGCGGCCGAGGGAGCTCCAAAATGACACCCCGTGATCGTCAGGGCACCGCTGACGCCGGCGTTGCCGCCGACGATCGGCCACGCGCCTTTCTTGCCCGGCTTTTCGCCGTAGCGGTAATCTTCGAAGCGACAGTTCCGAATCACGTTCTCACCCTTGGCGCCCATCATCTGGATCCCGCCGATCGTGAAGTGTCGGAGGGTGATGTTCTCCATCGTCGCGGCGATCGGCTGGATGCCGATCCCGTCTGGCGCCCGGCCCCACTCGAGCTGCTTGCCGCCCAGGAGCGTCGCTCCGCCGCTGGTGTCACCTCGGAGCGTGACGCTCTTCGACAGGCGGAGGAACTGCGTGTCGGTCTGGCTAAACGTTCCCTTCAGCACGATGATGTCACCGTCGTGCACCGCGTCGCTGTCGAGCAACTGCTGAATGGCGCCGACGGTCTTGGGGTTCGCTGCAGTTGAGTCGATGAGGAAATTGGCCATAGCACGTTCCCTCCTCGCGCGAACGCGCGAGGGCGATTGCCGTCGACACGCTCGCGCGCATGAGGGCGCCAAGCGTCCGGCAGTGTTGTGATGTTGGGGGCGCGCACGGCTTGAGCCGGCCGAGCGCCGCTCTGGTGCCTACACTCCGACGGATGGAGGTTACCGCCCGAGCTCCGTGGCCTGCGGCATCGCGGGCCGCACAGTTCCTTATATTATGCTATACTAATGAATAAGGTATAGGCGATTCCCTGAGATGCGGCATCGCCCTCGGCAGACGCACGCATGACCGATATACGTGACGGGCCCAGCAACAGCCGACAATGCATCATTACCCGTACGTGGCGTGCGCATGGCTTCGTGCATGACCGCACACCGCGATCCGACGACAACGTACCTATATTAAACCATCTTAATGACCTGACAGGCGAGACCCTACACGGCGTACGGGCTTCCGCCGATGCGCGCAGGAGCGCGTCAGAGAACTCTAAAGTCCCGCCGCCGGTCACACCGCGATGAGGCGCGTTCTCCGTCGGACGCACGGCCCATAGCAGGCCGTACCTCAGCAGTCTCAACAGGAGACCGCATCATGAGCGAGCCACGCGAGTACCATTTCAAGCTCCCCGTGTATCAGGGACCGCTGCTTCCCGAGCCACCGCACGCCTGGTACCCCAACGTGCAGCAGCACTCGCCGAAATGCACGTCCGAGCGGACCGCGCGTAGCGACGGCCGGGTGCGCGCGTTCGTCATCCACGCGACGGCGGGCAACAGCTCCGCGGGCGCGATGAGCGTCATGGAGGAGCACTCTGCCAGCTGGCATTGGCTCATTCCCGACGAGAACGAGCCGGAACACGGCAATCATGTCTGGGCATGCGCACCGGAGAAGCGCGCTGCCTGGCACGTGCGAAACGACCGCTCACACCCCGACGTGCAAAGTGGCGCGCGCTACGTGAACTACTGGTCGCTCGGCGCCGAGATCGTCAACACGCAGGCGCACGATCCGTTCTCGGAGTGGCAGCTGGAGCAGATCGCTGCGATCGTCCGCTACGCGTGGAGCAAGTACCCCGACCTCGTGGACGTCGTGAGCCATGCCAAGCTGGACCCAGCACGGCGCGATGACCCCGGCCCCGCGTTCCCGTGGGACCGGTTCCGAGAACTTGTCCTCGCGCCAACGCCGACGATCATCGCCGTGCACATGCCTGGCGCCGCGGCGGCAGCGCGAGCTGCCACCGGCGAGGGCACGGCGCTCGACGCCGCGGAGCGCTTGCCCGCGCCTGCCGAGCTGCGCGAGCCGCCCGTCAAGCTCGTCGGACCCGACGGACAAACGATCGACGTCGACGCGCGCACATCGGACGGGGTCACGGTGGCCGAGGCACGCTCGCTCGTGGAGGCACTGGGCTACGGCGTACGATACGGTCGTGAGAATGGGCGCGAGGTCATGTACGTCGGACGTCCGGCAGTTATCGCCGGTGTGACTGCCTCGCCTCGGCCGGAGCGGACAGCTCGGGTTACGCAGGCCGTTCCCGTATTGGCGGCGGGCGACGGCCGACGCCCGCAGAAGCTCGATGCGATCCCAGATGCCGCGGACTTCCGTGACCTGATGTTCACGCCGACGCTGATCGACGTGCCCAAGGCCCGGAGGCTCGAGAACTATATGAAGATCGGCATGCCGATCCTCGATCAGAAGGGTGAAGGCGCCTGCACCGGATTCGGCCTGGCGACCGTCGCCAACTTCCTGCTGCGCACCCGGAAGGATGCGCCGGACCAGGTTGCCGTCTCACCGCGAATGCTATACGAAATGGCGAAGCGCTACGACGAATGGCCAGGCGTCCAGTACGATGGCTCCAGCGCACGCGGCGCGATGAAGGGCTGGCACAAGCACGGCGTGTGCTGCGAGAGCGAGTGGCCGTATGAGTATGGTGGGGTCGACCGCGAACTGAACCAGAAACGTGCGGACGATGCGACGCTTCGCCCGCTTGGCGCGTACTTGCGCGTCAACCATGGCGATCTCGTCGCCATGCACGCAGCGATTGCCGAGGCCGGCATCCTGTTCGTCACAAGCGACGTGCACGACGGATGGAACCGAGTCGACGCAACGGGTCGAATCCC
>DATISA010000360.1:0-5407 GCA_035469245.1 Gemmatimonadaceae bacterium | reverse complement strand
GCCGGATCGGACACGTCCCAGATCTGGAATCCGTTGTAGTTGCCCTGGATCACGTTCGTGCCGGAGAACGCGAGGTCGGAGTTCGTGATCCCGGCGAACTCCGGCGGTGCCGGCGTGTGCGATACGAGCTTGAGATACCAGATTGCCTCGCCGGCATCGTGCAGGCCGGCCTTCAGTCCCACACGCGGGTCGGGCGACGGCGGCGTCACGAGCGGCGCCGACATATCGGGGCCGGCCATCGGACTTGCGGCCAGCGACACCGGCGCCGACGAGCCGCCGCCGCAGCCGGCGATGACGAATGATGCGACGAGGATTCCCGGCGCGCGCAGGGCACGCACGGTCTGGGGGAGGCGGATGGTCGGCGTGGGTGACATGTGATGTGTGAGAGTGTGTGACGGACGGTGACGAGATCTACCGGCGATCCAGGCCGGGCTCTCCCGGCTGCGGCGGAAGTGCATCGAGCATCTGCTGCATGCGGTCGATCTCGGTGGTCTGATCGGCATGCACGTCGTTCGCAAACTTGAACACGATCTCGTCCTGCGCCGCGCCCGGCGTCTTGAACAGCGTGTCGACCATCTCCAGCGCGCCGCGGTGATGCTGGATCATGAAGATCAGGAACATCCGGTCGAACTCCACGCCGCGCGCCACGTCGAGCTGGTGCATCTGCGCCGGCGACAGCATGCCGGGCATCATCTTCATCGGCATGTCGTGCTGCATCCCCGGCATGTTCATATGCGCCATCATGTCCGCCGACGCGGTGTCGATCTCCGGTACGGGTTGGTTTCGTTCGGCGAGCCACTGTTTCATCAGTCCGATCTCGGCAGTCTGCGCCATCGCGACGCGGCCGCAGTAGATCTGAAGCGACTTGCTGGCGCCGTGCGACTCGGCCCAACCCGCCATCTTCACGGCCTGCGCGTGGTGCATGATCATGCCCGACATGAACTCGATGTCGCCGGCGGTGTAGGGGCGCCGCACGCTGTCGCGGCGCGCTTGCTCGATACCGGCCTGGGTGGCCTGTGCGGTCAGCCGCTGGCCGGATCCGGCCAGCGCGAGGAACACGAAGGCGGCAGCGAACGCCGCCCCGAAACGTGACTGTGACATGGTCGGTGATGCTGCCGTGCTGGGTTGAGCGGAATCTCGAAAGTACGAGCTATACGTCCGCGGCGCGAGGCACGTTGGCGAACGGAGCCGTGCTGAGCGGGATTCATACAATAACCCAACACCCTCCTCCAGGGCCGCACATGCCCCTCGTTCAGCGACGCTCACCGATTGTACTCGCCGGACTGTTGTGCGCGAGCCCTATGTTCGCCGCCATCTCCCAGGCGAGCTCGCCGGGATGGGTCTACGCCACCACCTTCGCCTACGACTCGGGCGACGGGGCCCACCACGGCTCGGTCGCGGTGCGCTTTCAAGCGACCGACCGTGCTTCCAGGATGCAGTACATGCACATGGATGGCTCGACGATGGCCAACGCGACCAGCCTCGAGGGCTCGTACGTGTTGACCAACCGGGCGGACAGCACGACGGTGATGGTGATTCCCGGCCAGCATCTCGCGACGATCATGGCAGGCCCGATGCTCAGTCTTTCCAGGCCGCTCAAGCCCCAGCTCAGTCAGCATCTCGCAAACGAGAACGTCGAGGACCTCGGCTCGGGCGAGCGAGTGCTGGACCACGCGACTCAGCGCTATCGACTGACCAGACGTGGCACGATGGAGATCAAGCTCGGGGACCAGAGTTGCACGCAGTCGATCGACGACATAACCGACGTGTGGATCGCACCCGACGTCGACCTCGCGCCGGCCATGCAGATGGCCTTCGGGCAAACCGGCGCGGCGATCGACGAACTGCTGAAGCGGGATGCGCCGAGCAAGCTGCCCAAGGGCGCGGTCTTGCGCGCGATCACGAAATCCGCGCTCCCCGACGCGAGGGACGGATCGAGGACGATCACGACGACGGTCGAGCTCACCGAGTTGTCGCAGGTCTCGCTGGACTCTTCTCTCTTTGTCGTGCCCGACGGCTACCGGACGATCGACATGCGTCAGACGCTGGCCCACGCGCCGCCAGCAATGCTCGACCAGGCCGCGAAGCTCATGCTCGCCAAGATGTGCGGCGGCGCGACGAAGCCGTAGCTGGAGTACGGCGCCTCCGCCGTCAGGCATTTCCGTTGTTCGGCGCTTCCGAAGTTCGCCGCTGCCCTCAGCCGTTCGCCTTCATCGCCGCTTCTCTCGCCTGAATTCGTTCCATCCTCTGCCGCGTCAGATGCGGTATCACTCCGATCATTCGCTCGATCAGCATCAATTGTCCGCGGTGATGCATCTCGTGCTCCTTGGCGCCCATCAGCATCTCGAGTCGCGAGCGCGGATTCCCCCCAGTCGGATCCGTAACCGTTTCGGCAAGGAAATCCGGTGACACCGACTCGAGCCAGCTCGCGAACCGCTCGCCTTCGGTCTCGAGCAGCTCGACGATCCGCGTCTTGTCGCGCGCTTCGCCCTCCATGGCTTGCATCTCGCGACCGATGGCGGCGAAGTCGTAACCCTTGAGCGTCGAAAGCCGTTTCACGCGGTGCACGTCCTCCTGGAACATCGTCGCGTACGTGATGTGCCGAAGCATCTCGCTCACCGAGCGGGCGCCGGGTGCGGGGACAAAATCGTACTTGTCTTCCGGAATGTCTTCGGCGATTTGCACGGTGTTCCTGCGGACGGTTCGAAATGCGTTCGCCAATTGCGTGGGTCCGTACACGATCATGCAGCAATCCTCCAGTGAGTTTGCTCGAAAGTCGACTGACTGAGTGCCGACCGACCAAGCCGGGCGAGCCGGCCCGGTCGAAGCTGGGGTGGAGCTGTGGGGTAAAGGGGTGAAGAGAATGTAAATTGCGTGAGCCGACCGGCGATATGACGCGAACGCGAATTCTTCACTTGATGCTGTGTGCCGCCGCCGCCGCCGCCGCCGCCGCTGGCTGCGCGGCCGGAGGTCCGGGTGGCGTGACGGGTCCTCCTGCGCCGACCGATACGGCGGCGCCGCCGCTCGCTCGCGAGATGCGCGGCGTGTGGATCGCGACCGTCGCCAACATCGATTGGCCGTCCCGCAACTCGCTGTCGGCCGATCAGCAACGCGCCGAACTGACCGATTTGTTCGACCGCGCGTCCGTGGCAGGGCTCAATGCGGTGATCCTCCAAGTGCGGCCCGCCGCCGACGCGCTATACGCGTCGGCCATCGAACCCTGGGGCGCGATGCTCACCGGCCATCAGGGGACGGATCCCGGCTACGACCCGTTGGCGTTCGCGGTCACGGAGGCGCACGCGCGCGGCCTGCAGATTCACGCGTGGATCAACCCGTTCCGGGCCGGCAACACGGCCGATAGTCTCGCCCTGGCGCCGTCGCACGTGTTTCACACGCACCGTGAGCTCGTGCGCGTCTATGGATCGCAGCTCTGGCTGGATCCCGGCGAGCCCGCGGCGCAGGATTACGTCATCGGCGTGATCAGCGACATCGTGCGACGCTACGACGTCGACGCACTCCACGCCGACGACTACTTCTATCCCTATCCCGAGAAGGATTCGGCCGGACGCGCGCTCGATTTCCCCGATAGCGGGAGCTACGCGCGGAGCGGCTCCGCGCTCGAGCGCGCCGACTGGCGACGCGACAACGTCGACCGATTCGTCGAACGACTGAACCGGGAAGTCCACCAGCTCAAACCGACCATCGCCGTCGGCATCTCGCCGTTCGGCATCTGGCGCCCGGGAAACCCGAGTGGAGTCGTCGGGCTCGATGCGTACGCATCGCTATATGCCGATTCTCGAAAGTGGCTGCAGCAAGGGTGGCTCGACTACATCGCTCCGCAGCTCTACTGGTCGATCGGCGCGCCGCAGCAGAGCTTTCCGGTGCTGCTCGACTGGTGGATCGCGCAGAACGGCATGGGGCGGCACGTGTGGCCCGGGCTGGCGGCATATCGCGTGGGTGACGGCACGTCGAGCGCGTACACAGCGAGCGAGATCCCCGACGAGATCCGAGCCGTGCGCTCGCGGACTGCCGGTACGGGCGAGTTGCTGTACAACGCCTCGGCGACGCTCAAGCGCTCGAACGGCGCCGTCGCCGCCTCGCTGGCGCCGTTGTACGCCTCCCGCGCGCTGGTCCCGGCCTACTCGTGGCTCGACACCTCTGCCCCTGGCGCGCCCACGCTGACCGTCTCCGGCCGAACCGTGCAGCTCACGCCAGCGGCGACTGGCGATGTGCGGTGGTGGGCAGTGCGCGTGCTCGCCGGCGGCACGTGGACGACGCGTATCCTCTTCGGCGATCAGCGCTCGCTCACCCTCGACGCGAATCCACAGCGCGTGATCGTGAACGCCGTTGACCAGGCGGGTAACGCGAGCCCCGACGTGAGCTGGCGAGCCCCGTGACCCGCGGCAAATTGGTTAATTAGGGTCAGAGTCGAATCATCGAAAGGCTATTTAGGGTCAGAGTCGAATTAGCGTGCCTAATTCGACTCTGACCCTGATCGGCCCGGAAATAGGGGCTGAACCCAATTGCCGGCTAATTCGACTCTGACCCTTTTTACAATTCGACTCTGACCCCTTTTTAGTGACCCCTTTTAGTGCCCTCTTTGTGCTGATCAGGGCGGCGAATCGCCGAGCACAAAATGGCCATCGCTGCGGCGCGTCAGCACGCCGGAGAAGGGGCCCACAAGCTGCCGGCGCCACCATGCGCCCGTCGCCTGCTTCGTCCGGCGATCGGTGAACCAGTACTGCCACAGTACTGTGCGCACCTGGGCCGGCGGATATCCGTTGAACGGATCGCGCCGGAAGAGCGAGAGCACGCTCGGGCTGCCTTCGATCAGCCGCTGCTGCGCCGAGACGACCCAGGGCGATGTCTGCCACGGCGCGAGCGACGAGAACCACAGGTTCCACTCGAACCGAGGCTGATACGGCGCGTAGATCCCCGGTCGCTCGCGCACGTCCTGCGGCTTGTAGCGGAACGCGTACGCGATCCAGGTCTTTCCACTGTCGGCGCTGCCTTGAAACTCGATCTCGTAGCGAGCTTCCGTCATCACCGCGAACAACCCGTAGCCGTTCGCGACGCGGAACGGCTCGAGCGCATGCTCCGGCTTGGCCAGCCAGCTCGTCGAGCCGGGCGCCAGGAACGCCCAGATTGTCGAATAGAAGATCCACGCCAGCGGAACG
The DNA here is from genome assembly GCA_035469245.1 of Gemmatimonadaceae bacterium. Taxonomy (GTDB): domain Bacteria; phylum Gemmatimonadota; class Gemmatimonadetes; order Gemmatimonadales; family Gemmatimonadaceae; genus JAQBQB01. Next base: position 230 of record DATISA010000360.1, on the reverse strand, counting down.
CCCTCCAACCAGGCGCGTGCCCGCGAAGTCGGGTCCGAACCGTCGATGCCTGGCCGCGGCAGCCGCATGTGGGCGAGCGCCCGGTCATCGAGCAGCAAGAAACCGAGCACGAGCACCAGATAATTCAGAAACGCATAATTCGCCGTCGAGATGATGCCGATTTGGAGCGCGGTGACGCCGGCGAAGCACGCGATGCGGAACTTGCGCGGCAGAAACACCGCCCACACCAC
>DATISA010000359.1:0-12937 GCA_035469245.1 Gemmatimonadaceae bacterium | reverse complement strand
TATTACCAGCAGTTCGCCAAAGCGGTGAACGCGGTGACGAAGAACGACGTGGTGCGCGTGGCGGAGAAGTACATCGATCCCGATCATCTCGCGATCGTCATCGTGGGCGATCGGGCGACGATCGCCGAGCCGCTCGCCGCGACGAAGATCGCGCCGATCGTGCTGCTCGATCTCGACGGGAACCCGGTCCAGGGCAAGACGACGCCGTAGCGGGCATGTGCTCGACATCACATTCGCGCGGGCCGAGTCCAGGCTCGGTCCGTTACATCAGGATCAGGAACGAAACCCGAGCTTGCGTTGCTTGATCTGAGTATTTATACTGCGCCTCCCGCAGCTTCCATGGAGCGCAGTGCCGTGATCATCGTCTGCACGTACCCGACGCCTCGCCTCGTCACCAGCGCCGCCTTTGGCGCGCCGACAGGCATGGGCGTCGGCTCGACCCCGGTGCACAGACACTGATCGCGCAATCAAGGCTCGAGCTGTAACGAGGGCGGCGCCGCGATCGGTGCCGCCCTTTCGATTTCTCGCAGCCACATCAATTCAGGCGTCCCGCCGCCACGCCATCGATCCTCAATGCACGAGGCAACAGTGAGTACATCGATGTCGAACTCGAGCGCGCTGGACGAGCTGGCGTCGGGAGCGGATCCCGGCGAGTCCATCGCGCTCCACGACCAGCACGCGCACGACCCAACGGCGGGCTCGATCTGGGATTCCGTGCGCGAGGCGCTCCGTGGATCACACCGCGACTTCACCGAAGGCTCGGTGTCGCGCGCCATTCTGATCCTCGCCATCCCGATGGTGCTCGAGATGGTGATGGAGAGCGTGTTCGCCGTGTGCGACGTGTTCTTCGTCTCCAAGCTGGGCGCGAACGCGGTCGCCACGGTCGGGCTCACCGAGTCGTGGCTCACGCTGATCTACGCGATCGCCATGGGATTGGCGATGGCGGCGACGGCCGTGGTCGCTCGTCGCACCGGCGAGCGCAATCGCGACGGCGCAGCGCGCGCCGCGACGCAGGCAATCATTCTCGGTGCCGCGGTGTCGCTGGTGCTGGGCGTGGCCGGCGGGACGCTCGCGCCGCGGCTGCTCGCCATCATGGGCGCGTCGTCCGACGTGATCGCGACCGGCACGACGTACACGCGGATCATGCTCGGCGGCAACGCGTCGATCGTGATGTTGTTCCTGATCAACGCGATCTTCCGCGGCGCCGGTGACGCGGCGATCGCGATGCGCGTGCTCTGGCTGGCGAACGCGATCAACATCGTGCTTGGCCCGTGCCTGATCTTCGGGCTCGGTCCGTTCCCAAGGCTCGGCGTTGCCGGTGCGGCGCTCGCCACGACGATCGGACGAAGCACGGGTGTGGTGTTCGCCGCGAGCCGGCTCCTCAAACCGGGATCGCACATGGACATTCACGCGCGACACCTTCGTCTGGAGCCGGCGCTGATCGGGCGACTCGCGAAGCTCGCGTGGTCGGCGGGAGCGCAGTTCCTGATCAGCCAGGGCAGCTGGATCGCGCTGATCCGGATTCTGTCCGGGTTCGGCAGCAACGTGCTCGCCGGCTACACGATCGGCGTGCGCGTGATCATCTTCGCGCTGCTGCCCGCCGCGGGGCTCGCCAACGCGGCGGCGACGATGGTCGGCCAGGCGTTGGGCGCGCGCAAACCGGAGCGCGCCGAACACGCGGTGCGGATCGCCGGGACGTACAACATGATCGTGTTGACCGCGGTCGGCGTACTGCTCGCGATCTTCGCGCCCGCCATCGCGCGATTATTCACGTCGGACCCGGCCGTGATTCCGTCGGCCGCCAGCGTACTGCGGATCGTCGCGTTCGGCTTTCCGTTCTTCGCCTGGGGGATGGTGCTGTCACTCTCGTTCAACGGCGCCGGCGATACCAGGACACCGACGTTGCTCAACTTCGCCGTGTTCTGGTGTTTTGAAATACCGTTGGCGTGGATTCTGGCCGAGCGTGCCGGGTTCGGACCGCGCGGGATCTACCTGGCGGTGTCGATCGCGTTCTCGGCGTACGCGGTGGTCGCGGCGGCGGCGTTCAGACAAGGGAGTTGGAAGACGCGTCGCGTTTGAATACACAAAAAGGGTCAGAGTCGAATTACCAAAAAGGGTCAGAGTCGAATTAAAAAAGGGGTCAGAGTCGAATTTGACCTCAATTCGACTCTGACCCTTTTTGTCTTTTTGGTTCTTTCAGACGCCTTCGTCAGGGCCTGCGCGATGGAACGGTTCCTCCCGCGGTCCCGCCACCCCCGCCACCACTGGGCGTCGTCGCGGGCGCGCTGGCGCCCGGGGTGTTGATTTCGATCCGTGCCGTGGTCGTCCGGTGCAATCCGCCGCCGAAGACGAACCACGCGATGATCGCCAGCAGGATGAGGACGACAATCGCCCACACCCAGCCCGCTCCCCCACCAGCCCCGGCTTGCGGAGTCTGTTGAATGTTTACGTCCGCCATCTCTCCTCCAGGCTGACGCCGCGCAACGGTCTCGCGGCAGACGAGAATCCCGGCATCCGACGACGGTCGGAGCCGAACGTGCCGCCACTTCTTTGCGGGGGGCGTGCCAGCGGAGGCCGGCCGAGTACGGTTCTCGATGGAACGCAGCCGACTCGTCCGTTCGGTCGCGTTGCGGCTCTCACCCGCGCGTCAAAGCAGGCGCTTGTGGCGTTTGCGGCGGCGTGACTTGCTGCAGCGGCCTTGACGTTCGTGCTTGGGCGCGAGCGCGCCGAGCGCCAGCTCCGCTGTGTGCTTCGATATGCTCCAACGCACACGGCCGCGCTTTCGGCGCTGGATCTCCTCCAGCCGCTCCTTCACGGCGGCCAAATCGGCCGGCGTCTCGGACATCGTCATATCCTCCCCGACCAGGACCTCGGCGACCATATTCCCAACGTCTTCCAACGCGCGCAGCGTTGGCAACGTTAGCAACCTTCTCGTGCCGCGGCACGTCACCTCCTGATACGATGACGACCTCCAGTGCGTTCGACATCCTGCCCACCACGGCCGATGCCCAGCCCTCGCTCGAGGAGCTGTGGATGCCGTTCACCGCGAATCGCGCCTTCAAGCGCGCGCCTCGCATGCTCGTCGCGGCGAAGGGCATGTACTACACCGCCGCCGACGGCCGGCAGATTCTTGATGGAACGGCCGGTCTGTGGTGCGTGAACGCGGGCCACTGCCGTGAACCGATCACCGCGGCCATCCGCGAGCAGGCGGGCGTCATGGATTACGCCCCGCCGTTCCAGATGGGCCACCCGCTGGCCTTCGAGCTCGCGCAGCAAATGGCGCGGATGCTCCCGGGCGACATCGATCACGTCTTCTTCGGCAATTCAGGATCGGAGGCCGTGGACAGCGCGCTCAAGATTGCGCTCGCCTACTGGCAGTCCAAGGGTCAACCGCAGCGCGTTCGTTTCATTGGCCGATCGCGCGGATACCATGGTGTCGGATTCGGCGGCATCGCCGTCGGCGGGATCGAGGCAAATCGCAAGCAGTTCGCCGGACAACTGCTCCCGGCGGTCGACCATCTGGGCCACACGCACGATCTCGCGCGCAACGCCTACTCGCGAGGACAGCCGCAGCATGGCGCCGAGCTGGCTGACGGACTGGAAGCGCTCGTGCAGAAGCACGGCGCGGATACCATCGCGGCGGTGATCCTCGAGCCGGTCGCCGGCTCGACGGGCGTGCTCATTCCGCCAGTCGGATACCTGGAGCGGATTCGCGAGATCTGCAATCGTCACGGCATACTGCTGATCTTCGACGAAGTCATCACCGGGTTCGGCCGACTGGGCGCTGCATTCGCCGCCGAGAAGTTCGGCGTGGTGCCGGACATGATGACGGTCGCGAAGGGGATCACCAATGCCACCGTGCCGATGGGCGCGGTGTGCGTGCGCGGCGAAGTGTACGACGCCGTCGTCAACGCGGCGCCGGGCGGAATCGAGCTCTTTCACGGCTACACCTACTCCGGCCATCCGCTCGCCGCGGCCGCGGGACTGGCCACGCTCGACGTGTACCGGAGTGAAGGCCTGTTCGACCGGGCCGCGTCGCTCGAGTCGTACTTCGGCGATGCCGTACACTCGCTGCGCGGCGCGCCGTACATCATTGATCTCCGCAACATCGGGATCGTAGGGGCGATCGAGCTCGAGCCGCGACCAGGCGCTCCGGGCGCGCGCGGCTTCGAGACATTTCTCAAGTGCTTCGAGGCCGGCGTGATGGTTCGCTCGACCGGCGATACCATCGCGGTCTCGCCGCCGCTGATCGTGGAGCGGGACGAGATCGACCGAATCTTCGAGGTGGTCGGGCAGGCAGTGCGCGACGTCGCCTGACGTGAGACGTTCCGGATCGTCTTCTACGGCGGTCCGGACCGTTTTACGGAAGCCGCGCGTCGCGCGTATCATCATCCTCACCCATCGTGAAGCTCTGTAGCCGACCGCTCACCCCCCCCCGATCGACCTGATGCTACGCCTTCGACTGACCATCGCCGTCGGCGCACTCGGCCTCGCGGCCGCTTGTTCGCTGCAGGAAGCGTCGAGCCGTCCCGACTCGACGACAACGTCGACACCGCGCACAGCGGGCAAAGGCGGCTGGAATCCCGACACGTGGCAGCCACCCGTCGTCGACAGCACGCCCGACGATCCGTACGAGGCGGCGGTGTATCGCGGCCTGGCGATCCTCACGCACACGCGCGACAGCCTGCCGCATTACGTGAACGCGAATCTCAACTGCACGAGCTGCCATCTCGACGAGGGACGCCGGCCCAACGCGGCGCCGCTGGTCGGCGTCGTCGCGCGCTACCCGCGCTACATCGATCGCGTCGGCGCGGTGGTGCCGATCGAGGATCGCATCAACTACTGCTTCACGCGCAGCCTCTCCGGCGCGCGGATCCCGCCCGACAGCCGCGAGATGCAGGACCTCGTTGCGTACTTCGCGTACATCTCGCGCGGCGTGCCGACCGGCGAGCACGTGCGGGGCGAAGGGCTGGCCACGATGCCCAGCCTCACCGGCGATTCGGCGCGCGGCCGGGGACTCTTCATCAACAACTGCGCGCGGTGTCATGGCAACGCGGGCGCCGGGATGGGCCTCATCCCCGCCCTCTGGGGGCCGAAGTCGTTCAGCATCGGCGCGTCAATGGCGAGGCCCGAGCGCGCTGCCTCGTTCATCCGCCACAACATGCCGTTCGACCGGCCGGGCACGTTGACGGATCAGCAGGCGTTCGACATCGCGACGTACATCGCGTCGATGCCCCGCGTGGACATGCCGGCCAAGAATCGCGACTGGCCGCTCGGGGACGCGCCCGTCGACGTTCCGTACGAGACGAAAGGCCACAAAGCGTCGCACCCGCCGACGCTGCTGCCCCGCCCGGGCCTGGCGAGCACCGCTGTCGTGTTCGCGCCGGCATCGCTGCCCAACCGTTAATTCGAGATCTCGCATGGACGACGCTCCGATCTCTCGCCGGAACCTGATCACCGGTGCGGCGGTCGCGGCGGGCGGTGCGCTGCTCGCCGGACTGCCCATCGACGCGCAACAGACCCAGCAGACGCCCACGGCACCAGCGGCGCCGGTCGCGCCGGCCGATCCCACGAAGGCTCCCGGTGCGCCGACGACGGCGGTAGGAGCTCGCTCGCCGTTCGTGCGGCCGCAGCGGGCGCCGGTCGGGGAGATCACCGGCACGGCGCTCACGCCGCTTCAGGATTTCGCGGGCACCATCACGCCGGCCGATCTCCACTTCACGCGCATCCATGCGGGCATTCCGACGATCGATCCGGCGAGGCACACGCTGCTCATCCACGGTCTGGTCGAACGGCCGGTCGAGTTCACGGTCGCCGATCTGAAGCGGTTTCCGAGCGTCACACGCACGCACTTCGTCGAGTGCTCGGGGAACGGACGCAATGCATACCGATCGCCCAAGCCGGACATGACGCCGCAGCAAGTGGACGGCATGGTGAGCAACAGCGAATGGACCGGCGTACCGCTGGCGACGCTGCTCCACGAAGCCGGCGCATCGCGCGACGCCAAGTGGTTCCTCGCCGAAGGCGGTGACGCCTGCCTGTTGGCGCGGAGCATTCCCATCGACAAGGCGAACGACGACGCGCTCGTCGTGTGGGCGCAGAATGGCGAGGCGCTGCGGCCGGAGCAGGGCTTTCCGATCCGTCTCCTGCTCCCTGGCTACGAGGGCAACACGAACGTGAAGTGGCTGCGGCGAATCGAGCTCGGGACGGAACCCTGGATGACCCGCTGGGAGACGGCCAAGTACACCGATCCGCTCGTCGGCGGGCACATTCGGATGTTCAGCTTCGAGATGGACGCCAAATCCATCATCACCACGCCGGCGTATCCCGAGCGGCTGTCGGCGCCGGGATGGTGGCCGATTCGCGGACTGGCGTGGAGCGGGCGCGGCCGGATCAGCCGCGTGGACGTGAGCACCGACGGCGGAAAGACCTGGGTCTCGGCCGACATCCTGTCGCCGCTGCAGCCCAAAGCGCACGTCCGGTTCGAGCATCAGTGGCGCTGGGACGGCAATGAGAGTTTGCTCATGAGCCGAGCGGTGGACGACCACGGGTATGTGCAGCCGACGATGGCGCAGCTCGCGGCCGTTCGCGGGCCCGGAACGGACTACCACTTCAACTCGATCCGCGGCTGGCGTGTGGCGCGCGACGGCACGGTCACCTTCGAGGCGAACACGTGAGCGCGCGGAGGCAGATCGCCGGCGCGCTCGCGTTGGCGGCGGCGGGTGTACTGGCAGCGTGTCGCCTCGACGCGCGGGACGACGCGGTCGGCGAAAAGAACCCGACGCGCTTCGGCCTGGGGCACACGCCCACGGCGGCGGAGATCGCGGCCGTGGACATCGATGTGTCGCCGAACGGGGCCGGTCTGCCAGCGGGCTCCGGCACGCCGGAGGACGGCGCGAAGATCTTTGCGTCCACCTGCTCGGTGTGTCACGGCGCGAACGGCGAAGGCAGAGCGCCGGCATACCCGCAGCTCCTCGGCGGGCCCAAAGGCAACATCGATTTCTCGTCCGATGCCAGGATCCCGCGAACGATCGGCAACTACTGGCCGTATGCGACGACGGTGTTCGGCTACATCAGGCGGGCCATGCCGCTCACCGCGCCCGGCTCGCTCGCGCCCGATCAGATCTACGCGGTGACGGCGTATCTGCTCTTTCGGGAAGGAATCATCCCCGCGGGCACGCGTCTCGATGCAAAGTCGCTCGCCGCGATCCAGATGCCGGCCCGCGCGCATTTCGTGCGCGATGACCGGACCGGGTCGACTGGTGGGAAGAACGTGCGCTGACGCCGGTCCTCGGCGGTGAGATCCGCAAGCCCGTTGAGGACTGCCGCTCGGGATGTCGTAACGATTTGCTCGACGAGGCTTCGGGACCGCCGCTCGGGACGCCAGAACGATTGGGATACGGACACAAACGGAGGCACGGACATCAACGGATCGTTCTGAGTGGCGCGACAGCGCCGCTCGCAATCGGCCGGGATTGTTTGTGGAACTGCCGCTCGGGAAGCCACCAGGAATCGTCCCGAGCGGCATTCCCCCAAAAATTGTCCGGGCTCGTCGCTCGTGGAACTGTCGCCGCTCTCGGGGCGATTCGTTTTTGTCCGTCCCTCCGTTTGTGTCCGTTTCCCAAATCGTTACGACGTCCCGAGCGGCGGTCCCACTCACACCTCCCGAGCGGCGGTTCCACTCACACCTCTCGAGCGGCTACGGCTTGAGGTTTCTCGCAAAGAACGCCCACGTGCGATTCCACGAGTCGATCTGCTCGGGTGAGTCGTTGCGCTCGAGCGTCTGCGGATTCACGCGCCGGCTGAAGGTGTGGCCGCAGCCGGCCTCGCCCGGCGGCGGGTCCTTGTAGATCTTGGTCTCGGCGAGTGTGGGCTTGAGGGCGCGCAGCGTGTAGACCATCTGCTGGTCTTCGCGGAAGAAGACGTCGCAGTCGTTGGTCGCCACGTGGACGAGCATCGGGACTTTGAGATTCTCGACGTGGAAGACCGGCGAGCGCTCGAGGTAGATGTCGATGCAGTCGCGATCGTGGTTCGGTCCGCAGTTGCGCTCGAACGGCAGTCCCTGAATGCCTTCTTCCGCCGCGTAGTCGCGGGCGTAGTTGGGACCGTGGTCGGACAGGCGGAACACCAGGTTCGTCACCGGTACGATCGCCGCGCCGGCCTTGAACGGGTTGTCCTTGCGGAAGAGGATGTGCGACGTGATGAAGCCGCCGTGGCTCCAGCCCATGATGCCGAGCCGGTTCTTGTCCACGTAGGGCAGCGTGGCCAGATAGTCGACCGAGGAGAGGACGTCGTCCACTTCCTTTCCGCCGTAGTCGATCTTGCGGTACCACTCGTCGCCGTAGCCCGTGCTGCCGCGATAGTCCGGGGTGAGGATCACGTAGCCGCGCTTCACCGCCTCGACGATGAACGGGTACAGCCCGGTGTTCCAGTCGCCGTGCACACCTCCGTGCACCCAGACGAGCGCCGGGTGCTTCACCGATCCCTTTGTGATCGGCGAAAAGACGTAGGCCGGGACCTCCAGGCCGTCGGGACGGCTCTTGTATTTGATCTTTTGAAATTCGTAATTGCCCGGCGCCTTGGCGGCGTAGACGCTGTCCGTGCGGCGTTTACCCTCGAGCTGGCGCTCGCACTGGCTGCCGCACCCACGCAAGTCCTGCGTGTCCCGGCTCACGTACAATTGACGAACGCGCACGGTGTCCATCGGACCGCTCCACACCGGGACCCCGCGTCCGCCGCGCCCACTACGCCCGCCGCGGCCAGCCGTCGTGTCCTGCGCGATCATGGGAGCAGCGCACAACAGCATGACAAGAGCTAATCGTCGCATGAAAATCCTCTCGAGCTGCCGGTTGAGTTCGAGAGCGAATGTACACGGCTGCCGCGCGGGTCAACACCCCGCCGCACGCTGTTACTGCGTCGCCCGGCCTGATTCCGACGGCGACGCCCACGCCGCGACGTTGACGTCGACCGGCAGCTTGATCTGCGCCACGGAGCGTGCGACGTCGATCACCCCCTGCCACACTCCGGCGAACGTGTAGCCGACGTCCTGCGGCGCGCGCCCGGTGTCGAAGCCTTTGCCGCCGGCCAGCCAGAAGCGGGGCGTCGCCGTGTCGCCGGCCGCGAGGAACGTCGCTTTGACGTCGTCGAAGATCGTCTGCGCGTTGTGCTCGTGCGCGTAGATGCCGGGCTGGAACGTGCCGTTCGCGAGCATCTGCGCGACCCAGGCGCGGTAGTAGCGGCGCATCGCGTCGGGGATCTTCTCCATTCGCTCGATGTCGAGAAACACCACCGCGCCCGGCGGAAACCCTTCGGCGCTCGCCTGCTGCACGGCATCGTTGGCGTCGCGCGTGCCTTCATCAGGGGATACGAGGTCGGCCGAGCAACCGGCGCGGCGGCGAAGCGCATCCCGTCGGGCCGGCGACAGCGCGCGCGGCTTCCTGCCCCACGTCTGCTGGCCCACGTACACCACGGCAAGGCCCCAGCCCATCGCCACGAGCGTGTCCCGCTTGCCGGTCCACGATTTGTCCTCGTGGCAGGGCGACGGCAGGTAGAACCCGACCCAGTCATACGGCGAACCCGGCGTATGCTTCCACGCACGCATGACGGTCGTGCCCGGATACGTGTGCGTGTCGAAGCCGACGTAATGGCCGCGCTCGTAATCGTCGGCGACCAGCGACTCCTGTCCGGTGACAGCCGCCGCCGTTTGCGCGACGGCGGCCGCCACATCGGCGACGGCCGAGCGCTCCGCGGGCTCGGTCGCCTCGCGGTGGCAGGCGAGCGATCCCGCGGCGAGCGCGGCGAGCAACGTGGTGCGGATCCGAGGGCGCGGGTTCATGCCCCTGTAGAAACGCAATCGTCATACGCACGCGATCAGCGAGCTGATCGTCGCGTGATACCTCCGCCTCGAAATCACTTGAAATGGGGTCAGACCCCAATTTCGGTTCTTGAAATGGGGTCTGACCCCAGCTTCGCGATGTTCGCGCTACTTTCGCGGTGATGGCACGAACGCCGTCGCGGCCGCGCTCTCGATTCCCGTGCGACTGACTGCCGTCACGAGCACGCGCGTACTCGCTGGATCGGCGAGACGGTGCACGCGAAGCCATCCCGGCAGCACGTCCGACGTCCAGCCGCTCGGGCCGAGGGCGCGCACCGTCCAGAGCCAGACGCGCTCCTTCGCCGCGGGGGTGAGTCGCACGACCATGTCGCCGGTCACCGTGTCGCGCGCCATACGAATCGAAGGGCGCGCCGGAGCGCGGGCGCCGAGCCAAGGCGACGCCGGCACGAGCGCGGGCGCGGCGTAGCGTGTCCCCAGCTTCTCGTCGAGACTGTCGGGGTCCTTCATGAGCGACGTCATGTTGTACAGGATGTGCCCAAGGGCCGCGTCGCGAACGCGCATCGTGTCGATCTCGTCGACGATCTCCTGCGCCGGGATGTGCCGCGCGCTCTGCTCGGTCACGCGGTACGAGGCCAACCCGGGCCAGATGTGGCGGTGTTTGGAGTTTTGTGATAGCCACCAATCGTACAGGACCGGAAAGCTCTGCTCCGGCGGCGCGATCGGCCAATAGAGCTGCGGCGCGAAGTAGTCCGCCCAGCCGCTCTGCAACCATTTCTTCGAGTCCGCGTAGATCGCGTCGTACGCGTCAAAGCCCTTGATCTGCGGCGGATTGCCGGGGCGCCAGATGCCGAACGGGCTGATGCCGACCTTCACCCACGGCTTCACCGCGTGCACGCCCGAATAGAGCGCCTCGATCATCCTGTCCACGTTGGCGCGCCGCCAATCGTCCTTTGTCAGCGTGCCGCCGCCTTTGACGTAGCGCGCGTACGTCGCCGAGTCGGGAAAGTCGATCTTCTGGCCTGACGCGTCGTTCTCGGGATACGGGTAGAAGTAGTCGTCGATGTGCACGCCGTCCACGTCGTAGCGCTTCACGACGTCGACGATCGCGCGGATCGAGCGTCGGCGCACTTCCGGATCGCCCGGATCCATCCACAGAAATCGCCCGTACTGGCGCACGAGCCGCGGATTGGTGCGCGCCACGTGCGTCGTGGCGATCGCCGTGTCGCGCGTGTACGCCGCGCGATACGGGTTGAACCACGCGTGCAGCTCGATGCCGCGCCTGTGCGCCTGCTCGACGGCGAATGCCAGCGGGTCCCACGGGGGCTCGGGCGCTCGACCTTGCCGGCCCGTGACGTATTGCGACCAGGGCTCGTACGGCGACGCGTACAATGCGTCGGCGCCCGGGCGAATGTGAAAGACGATCGCGTTGAGCTTGAGCGCCGCGGCTTTGTCCAGAATCGCGAGAAGCTCCCGCTGCTGATCCCACGTCGACAGTCCCGGCTTTGACGGCCAGTCGATGTTCGCGACCGTGGCCACCCACGCCGCGCGAAACTCGCGCGCGATCGGCGGTGGCTCCGGCGAATCCTGCGCGGCCAGCGGGATCGAAACGACGCACGCGGCGAGCGCCGCGGACACGAACACTGATCTCGAGCGCATGCCACAAGATACGCGACCTATATTCCGAGGCATGGCCAAGTACGACAAAGGGCGAGCCTGGCAGGAGGCCCGCGAGCTCGTCGCCGAGCATCGCGGATCGCTCACCATCGGCATGGCGCTCATGGTCGTGAACCGCCTCGCCGGATTCGTCCTGCCCTGGACGTCCAAGTACCTGATCGACGACGTCATCGGCAAGCACCAGGCGCAGCTCCTCATGCCGCTCGCCGCGGTCGCCGCCGCCGCGACGATCATCCAGGCCGGCACGTCGTTCGCGCTGTCGCAGGTCGTGAGCATCGCGGCGCAGCGCGCGATCACCGACATGCGCAAGCGCGTCCAGGCGCACGTGCTGCGGCTGCCGATCTCCTACTTCGATTCCACCAAGACCGGCGTACTCATCTCGCGCATCATGACCGACGCCGAGGGCGTACGGAATCTCGTCGGCACAGGCCTCGTGCAGCTCCTCGGCGGGATCATGACCGCGATCATGGCGCTGGTCGCGCTCTTCTGGCTCAACTGGAAGTTGACGAGCGCCACGCTCATCGTGCTGCTTGCGTTCGGCGGCATGATGACGATCGCCTTCAAACGGCTGCGACCGATGTTCCGCGAGCGGAGCGTGATCAACGCCGAGGTGACGGGCCGGCTCACCGAAACCATCGGCGGCATTCGGCTCGTGAAGGTGTACGTCGCCGAGCCGCGCGAGCGGCTGATATTCGCCAAGGGCGTGCACCGGCTGCTCAGGAACATCGCGGCGACGATCACGGGTACCTCCGCCGTGGGCGCCGGCACGGCCGTGATCACGGGCTTGATCGGCGTGCTGATGATCGTCATCGGCGGGCGCGCGATCCTGGCCGGCACGATGACGCTCGGCAGCTTCGTCACGTACGTGTTCCTCGTAGGACTCATGGCCGCGCCGCTGGTCCAGATCGCGTCGATCGGCACACAGGTGAGCGAGGCGTTCGCCGGCCTCGATCGCATCCGCGAGATCCGCGACATGACGACCGAGGATCAGGCCGACGCCGAAAAGGAGGCGATGGCCGAGGTCGAGGGACGCGTCGAGTTCCAGCACGTGGGCTTCGAGTACGTGCCCAACGTGCCCGTGCTGCGCGACGTGTCATTTTGCGCCGAAGCCGGATCGACGACCGCCCTCGTCGGGGCGAGCGGCGGCGGCAAGAGCACGCTGATCGGCCTGGTGATGGCGTTCAATCACCCCAAGAGCGGCCGCGTGCTCGTCGACGACCATGACATCTCGAACGTGAAGCTCCACGAGTACCGCTCGCACGTCGGCGTAGTGATGCAGGACAATTTTCTCTTCGACGGCACGATCGCCGAGAACATCGCGTTCAGCAAACCCGGCGCGTCGAACGAGGAGATCCGAGCCGCGGCGCACGTGGCGCACTGCGACGAGTTCGTCGATCGGTTCGAGAAAGGCTACGACACGGTGGTCGG
>DATISA010000358.1:0-3739 GCA_035469245.1 Gemmatimonadaceae bacterium | reverse complement strand
TCGGCTGCTCGGCTGCTCGGCTGCTCGGCTGCTCGGCTGCTCGGCTGCGCGGCTGCTCGGCTGCTCGGCTGCTCGGCTGCTCGGCTGCTCGGCTGCTCGGCTGCTCGGCTGCTCGGCTGCTCGGCCGAGTCGCCGAGTCGCCGAGTCACCGAGTCGCCGAGTCGCCGAGTCGCCGAGTCGCCGAGCAGCCAACGGTTCACTTCGCCGGCAGCTGCGTGAACAACTTCTGCATGATTCCGATCTCGGTGGTTTGCGCCGTGACGACATCGTTCGCGAACACATTCACGTCCACTTCCTGTCCGGCCAGTGGGGCGTTGAAGAGGTCGTCGACCATTTTCAGCGCGCCGGCGTGGTGCTGGATCATCAGGCGAAGGTACGCGCGGTCGAAATCGACCCCCTTGGCCGCGTCGAGCTCCGCGAGCTGCGCGGTCGTCAGCATGCCCGGCATCGTCACGTTGTGCCACGACGATGTGTCGGGTGCGAACTGGTTGTAGCGCTTGAGCCAGAGCTGCATGATGTGAATCTCCGGCACCTGCGACTGGTCGATCTTGTTCGAGAGTTTCAGCACTTGTGGATTGGCGCCGTGGGACTCGGCCATCCGGGACATGACGATCGCCTGCGAATGGTGCGCGATCATTCCCTGCATGAACTCGACGTCGGCCTTGGTGTACAGAGCGCCTTTCGGGATCACGATCTCATGGCCCATGTCCATGCCGCTCATTCCCGCCATGCCGCCACCTTGGGAGAGCGCGAGCGACGGGCCGCCGACCAACACGACGGAGACTACCAGCGCACCGGCAACGCGTTTGGTCGTCACGATGACCTCCTTCAGTCAGTCAGGTTGCTCGACTGGGGAACGGATCGGCCCCAAGCACCTGGGAAGGCAATATGATACGCGGTGTCCGGTTCGCTCACTAGGCGTCGTGCGATCCTCGTGGACTGTGGCTGCGTATCGAGCGTTCGACGACAGTCGTGGGAAACGTCATCGACGCCAATCCGCAAGCGTGATTGCCGCGGCCGCCGTCGCCGCATCGAGAAAACGGAGATCGCTCCGTGCGCGCAGGCACTCGCGCACGTACCTGCGCACGTCCGACTCGGCGAGCGGGTCCGCTTGCTCGGCCGGCCATTCTCGGCGGCACCCGATGAATCGCGGCATCTCGAACGAGGGAGGGCGACAGGCTGACTCGTGGTGCGCCAAAAGTACGCTGCGAACGTAGGGCCGGCACTCCCTCGGCGACAGCGGTGAGTTCCATATCGGTGTCGTTGGCGCGCCCGTTCGTCGGCGCGCGACGACCGTCGAACGCACTTGGCAAGAGTACGTTCTAACAGTCAGGACGCCGTCGCGCACATCCGACGCCGTATCTTCCTGACGGGAGGTCTCGCTCACGATGGCATCGAATCACGGCACACTGCGCATCGGCTTCACCGGATCGAGGCACGGTCTCTCGCAGCGGCAGCGCGCGGAGGTCGAGCGGCTGCTGCGCGAAACCGCGCCCGCCGAGCTCCATCACGGTGGATGCGTCGGCGCCGATGCCGAGGCCCACGACCTTGCCCTGGCGCTCGGCGTGCCGTCGATCGTCGTGCACCGATCAGTCGTGCTCGGGCTCACAGCGGATATTCAGCAGGACAGTGAGCGCAGCGTCGTCACCCTGCTCGAGCCTCGCAAACCGCTCAAGCGAAATCGCGACATCGCGCGCGCTGTGGATTTGCTGATCGCCGCGCCCGCGACGATCGAAGAAATCGAGAGGAGCGGAACCTGGTCGACGGTTCGATTCGCTCGGCGGTGTCTGCCGAACGTGCGCGTGATCGTGGTTCCGCCGAGCGGGTTTTGAGGATCAGGTGGCCCAGACGGCCGTGTAAGGGGAGCGCGCGAGCGCGCGCGGCGTGTCCCCTACTGCGCGTCGACCATCCGTGGCGACATTTATCCGCGCGTCGCGCGGCAGTGCGCCGCGACATCGTACCGATCCGATCGACTCACGGGGAAGGAGGCATCATGCGCCACCTTACGCAGTACCTGCCGCTCTATGCCGCGCTCGCCTATGCCGCCGCCTGCAGCGAGCGTTCTCCCAGCATGCCGCTCAGTCCGGATGTCCCCATCACACGGTCGGCTTCCGTCAACCGTGGCGCTCCGAGTCCGGTCGATTCCGAAGAGGTGCAGTCCGGCTTGTGCACCTTCGACGTTCGCCTGCACGCGAACGGGAAGGGCAAGATGCTCGTCGTCGGGAAGGACCAGTCCATCACGTTGTTCACGGCGCCAACACTCGAGGTGACGCTGACGAACGTCGACGATCCGGAGATGCGGGTCACGGTCGGTATCACGGGCGCCTTCCACGTGACGACGGATGCTGACGGAAACAGCGTGTACATGATCACGGGACGAAATCTGATACACCGTCCCGACGCCGGCCTCCTGCTCACTCGAGGCGTCTTCACGTACACGTTGGATGCGGACGGGAATATCGTCCAGCCACTGTCCGGCCGAGGGCAAACGACGGATCTGTGCGCGCTGCTCTCGGCGTGAGTAGAGTTCACTGTTCTCTCTGCCAAGGTGGTCGTACGACCACGCGGGCACCCCTCTATTTCGGTAGGTGACATGGCCGCCCGCCGTCGTTCGTGGATGACAGTCGCTGTAATGGTCGCGTGCGCGCTTCCGCGTATGGTTTCTGCGCAGACCCGCCTGTCGTTGGGCATTGGAGGCGGGGTCGCCGGGTCGACCGACGCGTCACTCTCGGAAGGGCGCGCTGGAGTGGCGCTCATGGGCCAGCTGGTTCACGGCGTGCTGCCGTTCCTCGGACTTGGTGTCGATGTCGATCATTGGACTCGCTCCGGGGCGACGGTCACGTTCGTTACCGGCGTCGTGCAGCTCCACATTCCGGCGACCGGTTTGCTTCTTCGGGCCGGCGCCGGGTTCGGCACGGGGAACCCGGATAGTGCCGGAACGACGAATGGCCTGGCAGGCCAGATTGGGCTCAGCTACGACCTCACGATCCCAGCGGCGCCGATTGCGGTGACGCTCTTCGGCAACGGGTCGGTCGCGTATTCATCATCGCGGAGCATACAGCTCGTTGATGCAGGGATCGCCGTTACGCTTCGATGATGGTGTACGGTTCACCGACGTCGTGTACGTGAAGTCAAAGTTCGCCCTCGTCACCGGCACGAGCTCCGGGATCGGCGACGCCGTCGCGCGCCGGCTGCTCGACACCGGGTGGCATGTGCTCGGCGTTGCGAGACGCGACGCCCCGATCCGGAACACGAACTACGAGCACTGTGCCGTTGATCTGGGCGACACGTCGCTCTTGATGCGCGTGCTGGAGCCGCGCCTCACGGTGCTGCTCGCCGGCGCGAGCTGGAGCCGCGTCGGCCTCGTGAACAACGCGGCGCACGCGGGACTCCTTGGGCCAATCGATAGGCTGGACGTCGGCGAATTCCCCGCGGTGCTGGCGACGAACGTCGTCGCGCCGGTGTGGCTGATGAAGCAGTTCCTTGCCCGCACGCCGCGGGTAACACCGCTACGCATCGTCAACGTGTCGACCGCCGCGGCGGTGCATGGCTTCGCGGGTCTCGGGGGCTACGGATCCAGCAAGGCCGCTCTGCGCATGGCTGGTATGGTGCTCGCCGCGGAGCTCCAGGAGGCGCAGTCGCGCGGGGAAGAGCATCGCGACATCGCGATTCTCTCATTCGAGCCTGGCACGGTCGACACGCCGATGCAAGAGAATGCCCGAACGTCGTCGCGCGAGAC
>DATISA010000357.1:0-4633 GCA_035469245.1 Gemmatimonadaceae bacterium | reverse complement strand
TCCGGATCGGTCATGATCGTCGCCGGATTCGAGTTGATCAGGATGACCTCGTAGCCCTCCTCCTTGAGCGCCTTGGTCGCTTGCGTTCCGGAGTAGTCGAATTCGGCGGCCTGCCCGATGATGATCGGGCCGGAGCCGATGACGAGGATACGATGCAGGTCAGTCCGTCGCGGCATGAGCGAAGCGTAGCAAGTCGTCGATGATGTCGGCGTGCGTTTTGAGCGGAGCCCAGCCGGTATCGCGCATCAGCCGGTCGGGTGAGCCGACCAGCACGGGAATGTCGGTCGAGCGCGCGAGCGCCGGATCGCTCGAAATCTCGGCGTTGACGTTCGCTCGCTGCAAGACGTCAGCGGCAAGTTGGCGAACGCTCACGCCGTGCCCGCTCGCGACGTTGTACACCTGGCCAGCGGTGCCCTGCGACACCAGGAGCAGATAGGCGCGCACGACATCGGACACGTGGAGGTAGTCCCGCACCGCGTCGTTGCCGAGCGTGAGACAGCGCTCCTCGCCGCGAGCGATGCGCATCACCCGCGCAACGAGCGACGGCAGCAGGTACTCCGGGGCCTGGCCAACGCCCGAGTGGTTGAAGCTGCGCGTGCAGATCACGCGCAGCCCGGTGGCGCGGTACACCTGCACCGCCGCCACTTCCTGCGCGACCTTGGAGGCGGCGTAGGTGTTGATCGGCCGCTGCTCGGCACCCTCGTCGAGGGGCACGTCCGAGTCCTCGTGACGCCCGTACTGTACCGCGCTGCCGATGACGAGCACGACCGGATCGAGCGCTCCAGCCACGCGGCGCCGGCTGATCGCGTCGAGCAGTCTGACCGTGCCGAGCACGTTGACGTCGAAAGTCAGTGCGGGATTGCGGTCGGCCTCGGGCGGAAAGCTCACCGCGGCGAGATGGACTACGACGTCCGGCCGGCTCTGCTCGACGACTTCGTCGACGGCGCGGTCATCCCGCACGTCGAGCGGGAGCCAGCGAATCCGCGACAGCTCCTGAACGCTCAACACGCCGGATGGCGATGGTTCGCCGAGGCCAGCGAGGTCGACGGCATCATCGCGCGCCAGAAGCGCCTTCGCGAGCCACTGGCCCACGAATCCGCCGCCGCCTGTCACCAGCACGCGCATCTCAGGGGCGCGCCTGCTGCCGCTCGAGATCGGCGTCGACCATCATGTGCACGAGCTGCTCGAACGAGACTTTCGGCTCCCAGCCGAGGCGACGTCGCGCTTTGCCAGGATCCGCCACGAGCAAATCGACCTCCGCGGGACGGAAATAGCGCTGGTCCTGAACGACGTAATCGCGATAGTCGAGGCCGACGCGGCCGAATGCGACCTGACACAAATCGCGCACGGAGCAGGTGTGGCCGGTGCCGATGACATAATCGTCGGGCAGGTCCTGCTGCAGCATGAGCCACATCGCTTCGACGTAGTCGCCGGCAAAGCCCCAGTCGCGCCGTGAATCGAGATTGCCCAGGCGCACTTCTCTGGCGAGCCCCAGTTTGATGCGCGCGACCGCGTCAGTGACCTTGCGCGTGACGAACTCGAGTCCGCGCCGCGGGCTCTCGTGATTGAACAGGATGCCCGACACCGCGTACAGACCGAAGCTCTCGCGGTAATTCACCGTGATCCAATGACCGTAGACTTTCGCCACGCCATATGGGCTACGCGGATAAAACGGCGTCGTCTCGCGCTGCGGGGACTCCTGCACCTTGCCGAACATCTCGCTCGAGCTGGCCTGATAGAACCGCGCCTTGGGCGCGGCCTTCTTCATGGCCTCGAGCACGCGCGTGACGCCGAGCGCTGTGAACTCCCCTGTGAGCACCGGCTGCGACCACGACGTCTGCACGAAGCTTTGCGCGGCGAGGTTGTAGATCTCGTCGGGCTGGCAGTCGTGGACCGCGTCGGTCAGCGACGTCTGGTCGAGGAGATCGGCCGACACCAGCTCGATCTTGTCGACGAGGTGCGCGATGCGCTCGTACGGCGTGGTCGAGCTCCGTCGCACGATGCCGACGACGCGATAGCCTTTCTCGAGCAGCAGCTCGGCGAGGTAGGAACCGTCCTGGCCCGTGATTCCGGTGATGAGCGCAGTTGGCATTGCTAGCAAGATAGAAGGTTGGACCGCGGACGTCCGACCCGTCTCGCGCCTGGATATGAAAACGGGGAGCCCGAAAGCTCCCCGCTCATGCCGTACGGCCAGGTGCCGGCGTCGGGATCACGCGACGGCCGCCTGCCCGCGCGGGGCGCGCTTCACCTTTCCGGCGTTCAAGCAGCGCGTGCACACCTTCACCTTCTCGACCTTTCCGTCGACCATCGTGCGCACGACCTGCAGGTTCGGCTTCCAGGTGCGGCGGGTCTTGTTGTTGGCGTGGGACACGTTGTTACCGAACGCGACGCCCTTGCCACAGCTGAAACAGCGATTGCGTTGGATGCTCATGGTTAGCCCTCGACCAGCTCGATGCGCGCCATCTCGGCGCCGTCACCCTTGCGGTGGCCGGTCTTTAGAATGCGCGTGTAGCCGCCGTTGCGCCGCGCCATCTTGGGACCGAGCTCCTGGAAGAGCTTGTCGGCCGTGGCGCGCTTGTGAATGTGCCGGACGGCGAGCCGCCGGTCGTGCAGGGTCCCGGAGCGCGCCTTCGTGATCAGCTTCTCGACGAAGGGGCGGAGCTCCTTCGCCTTGGCTTCCGTGGTCTCGATCGCGCCGTGCTCGATGAGCGACGACGCGAGATTCCTGAGCAGCGCGAGCTTCTGCTCGCTGGTCCGGCGGAGCTGCCGCCCCGCTTTGCGATGCCGCATTGCCTCACTCCTCCATGTCGTCGGGCGCCGCGGCGGCCGCACGGCTGGGCGGCGTGCCAAAATCGAGCACGCGTACGCTGCCATCGCCGTTCTCTTCGAACCGCATCCCGAAATTCAGGTTCTCGCGCTCGAGCAGATCGGCGATCTCCTGGAGCGACTTCTTGCCGAAATTCTTCACCTGCAGGATCTGGCTTTCCGTCTGACGCACCAGATCGCCCAACGTCCGAATGTTCGAGTTCTTGAGCGAGTTGACCGACCGCACCGACAGCTCGAGATCGTCGATTGGCGTGCGGAGGAGCGCGCCCAGTCTCGCACCGTCGCCGGCTGCCGAATCGCTCGACGGCCCGATCGGCGCCGAGGCGTGCGTTCCGAACTCCGCGAAGTACTGGAAGTGCGTCTGGGCGAGCGCGGCGGCGTAGCTCACCGCTTCCTCGGGCGAAATGGTGCCGTTCGTCTCGACGGTGACCACAAGGCGGTCATAGTCGGTGCGCTGGCCGACGCGCGTCTCGGCGACCGTGAAGTTCGCCCGGCGAACCGGGTTGTAGATCGAGTCGATGCGCACCAGGTCCACGGGAAGCCCGCGGTCCACCGGATGCTGATCCGCCTCGACATAACCACGGCCCTTGTTGACGTACAGGTCGACGTTCAGATCGCGATCGTCCTGGAGCGTGAACAGGTGGTGCGTGGGATTGACGATGCGAACGCCGCCTGAGCTCGAGATGTCGGCTGCCGTGACCGGGCCAGCCTCGGACCGCGAGATGTGCAGCACCACGTCCTCGACGTCGTCGGGAAGGGTGAGCGTGAGCGTCTTGAGGTTGCCGATGATCTGATGGACATCCTCGACGACACCCGGGATGGTCTGATGCTCGTGCACCACGCCGTCGATGCGGAACGCCCAAACAGCGGCGCCGCGCAGCGAGGAAAGCAGCATGCGGCGCATGGAGTTGCCGAGGGTATGGCCGAAGCCGCGCTCGAGCGGCTGCAGCCGGAACTCGGCGACGTTGGTGTTCTCTTCACGCTTGGTCGCCTCGACCAGCTGTGGGCGGACGAGTCCGCGGAGATCGATCGTGTTTGGCATTTGTTGATTCCTGTTGGTCTTGCCGGTCGCCCGGCATCGCTCTGCCCCGCCCCTTACGCGCGGCAGACCCGAATGGGAGTAAGGGTCCCGACCGTCGGCGCGGAAGCGCCGTGGCACTGCTGAACTCCGAAGGTTGGGAGCCGCGCTGCGCGCGGCGGTTAGCCGGTCGCGCGCAGCGCTCCCTGGTTGGGCGCATCGGGGCTTCGCCCCTCGCTGTTGGGAAGCGGGCCTTCGGCCCGCGTCAACGTCGTTTCGTGTCCGCCGTCATCGCGCCGACGGCGCTCCCACCCCGCAACCGCGAGGGCGGCGCAGCCGCCCGATGCTCCCCACCGCACGGCGCGCAAGCGCCGCGCTCCCCACCGTCGTACTACTTCGAGTACAACTCGACTACCAACTGCTCCTGCGCCGCGATCGGAATGTTCGGGCGGGACGGACGCTCGAGCATCCGGCCGCTGAACGTGTCGCGATCCACGGCCAGCCACGACAACGGCGCGCCGCGCGACGACTGATCCATCGCGGCGAGGACAGGCTGCACCTCGCGCGACTTTTGGCGGATACGCACTTCCTCGCCCGGCGTGACCGTGTAGCTCGGAATGTCCACCGCACGGCCGCCGACCTCGATGTGGCGATGCCGAATGAGCTGACGCGCCGCTTTGCGACTCGGAGCGAAGCCCATGCGATAGATCATGTTATCGAGCCTACTCTCCAGTGCCGCGAGAAGGTTGTGGCCCGTGATGCCCGGAAGCGACGTGACACGCTCGAAGG
>DATISA010000356.1:0-8262 GCA_035469245.1 Gemmatimonadaceae bacterium | reverse complement strand
CCGGATCCGCTACCGGCAGTTGGCATGCTTGACGGAGCTCACGAATTCCGAATAGCCGGGAACTGCCGCAAGGACCCGGCTTGCGACCGACGGCTCGACACTGCCGCCCTTGGGCATCGCCATGTTCACGACGCTGATGAGTTCCTCGAGGCGCATGACGGACCTGCACGCCGTCTGGCGCTCGGCGCGTGTCGGCGACCGGCGCTTCGAGAAGTCGGCCAGGGATTGGATGTCGTCCGTTGCGATCTGGAACGCCGACACGCCGACATAAAAGGCGCTACCCCGCGACGGGGCCACGCTATCGACCGCCTGGGCCGCGCCGAACATCGCTTCCCAGTCGGCTCGCGCGTTGGAGGTACGCGCCTTCGCGAGCAAGGGGGGAATCACCGCGAGCAACGACGTGCCAACGGGGTCCGCCGGCACACCCGCCGCGCGCGCGCGCCGCGCCTTCGCGACGGCACTGTCGGTCCCCTCGGCGAGCGCGCTGGCAGTGATCGCATACCGCCAGGCCACCTCATTCGCAGGCTCGATCGAGAGCACACGATCCACGAGCGGGAGCGCTTCGCGCGGCGCTCCTCGATCCACGGCATCGTGCGCGAGGACGAGCAGGAAGTCGGCATTTCTCGGGAAACGCACTGAGGCTTCGACGGCAATGCGGCGCGTCGAAAGGGTGTCGTGCGCGCCGGTGGCGGCGGCGAGTTCGCGTTCATAGTAGTCGACCGTGGCCGCGCTGCTGTCGGCAACGACGAGCGCGGCGCCGCTCACCAGCGCCTGTGCGTAGTGTCCGAGCCGGAGGTGCAACAGCCACCGCTTCCTCAGCAACTCCACGTTCCCCGGCGCGGCAACGAGTGCCGTGTCGAGATGCGCGAGCGCGGCATCGAACTGACGGGCGCCGACCTCGAGATCGACGAGCCGCAGCGTCGCCGCAACGCTCGTCGGTTGGAGGCGGTGGAGCATTCGCATGGCGTCGAGCGCGCGCGCACTGTCCCCCTTGGCCCCGAACGCATCGACGAGATTCACCCAGGCGATGACGCTCGCCGAATCGACGCCCGTGACCGCCGTCGCGACGGCGATGATCGAATCGGGCGCAGCGTACGTTGCGCTCAGGATCGAGAGCACACACAAGTTGAGCGCAGCCGACGTTGGCCGGATCCGGAGCCCCTGTTGCGCGGCGGCCATCGCCTGCCGATAGTCGCCAGTTCGCAGCCCGTTCGTGCAGTCATGGTAGAACGTCAGCGCGCGAAGCGCCTCCGATACGGCGCGATCCACCTGCTTCGCGATGTCGCCGAAGTCGCGCCCGTCGATCGGCGCGAGCGGCTCGGCGATGATCTGCGCACCGGTCTGCGTGAGTATACGCACGTTGGAGCGGACGCCAGAGGCCGTGCGCTCCACAGTCCCGGCGAGCGCGTAGTCGCCGTGGACTTGTCTGAGCAGCTCCACGAGATCGTTGGCGCCAAGCGCGGAGTCGGGATTGTAGCCGGACAGCCGAAGCACCTCGTCGACTTTGGGCCGGGGCACGACGTAGAGATCGGTCGCGCTGTGCTCGGACTGGATCCGCTGCCGAATCGCGTCAGCCGATCCCACGCCCAGCCTGGGGTCGGTACTGGCCAGCACGCTGACGACGAGTTGTGGGGTATTGGCGTTCGGCGTCCCGCCCCGCTGCGCCGGCGCTGGCCTCTGAGCCCCGAGGGAGCCACCGATCAGAATTAGGATCAGCGCGCTGCGCGGTCGCGGGATCATAACGCCTCCTGGAAGCCGATCGTTTTGGCGGGTGTTGCCGCAATCGACGGGCCATTGGCCAAGCGTCCGTCGCCAATGCTCGCTCCCATATTGTCCTTCCAGCGCCCGATGTCAAGAGCGCAGTGCAACGACTGTTGATAAATGCTTACTCATGTTGATATCGTCGTTCCCTCGCCTCGAGGCCGATCGCGGTGCCGGAGCGTCTCAGCGTCCGCCGGCCATCATGCGCCAAGCGTCTCGATATCGGGAGCCCGAGGAAGGGACCTGAATGCCCGTTGCAGCGCCTCGTACGTAACGGGCCAGCCCGCACTTCCATCTTCCAGTGGAATCGTCTCGGAGACGCGTAGATAGTCGTCGATGAACTGGAGGTTCGGCACTTCGGGTAAGCCGTGACTTTCGAGAATGCGACGCACGCGCTTGGGGTAAGTCGTCCAGATCTGGAGTGCTTCACGGACCGGACGAACACCTCGTTCGTCTTGCCGGCGCGCTGAAAGATGATGCCGAATTCAAACAATCCATCATGCTGCAGCGTCCCGACAAATGGCTCGAAGACACCAGTCGCGGCCGCACGGGTGGTATAGGGACCCAGAATCGGATCTTCATTCTTCAGCCCGAAGATCGGCGCCGCGGCAGCGGGAAGAATCGACTCGGCGATTGCTTTCAGGAGGGCCCACACCCGGTCTGCGTGCGCGTTCGCCTCGAAAAACGGCATCGCCGCCGCTTTGCTGGGTGGGCGGTAGACGTATCCGGTCGTGATGGTCGCAGTCTTGAGCCGCTCCAGCTCGTCTGGCGGAACAACGTCAGGCACTTCAGCTGGCTTCGGAAAGCGGACGCCACGAGGAAATCGAAGCGCCTCGGCCACCAGTCGTTTCGCCATGACCTCAGCCGTTCAGTTGGTCGGACGCTCACCCACCGCGCGCTGGCGCGGGGATACGCACCTCGAAGTGCGCCGAGCGCTCGTCGAAGCGCGACAGAAGCGCCCGCGCGGCCGGAGGCACCACGGCCCGCTCGTACTCCGCGCCGGCGAACTCCCGCACGGCGTCCAGCGCATCGAACCACATGAGGGTCACGAACTCGGTCTCCCCGCCACCCGTACTCTCCGCTTCACGCCGCAGCAGCTCGATCCCGCGGAATCCGCGGATCGCCCGCGCGTGAATTCCCTTGAAGACCTCCTCGCGCAGGAGGTGTTCGTAGGCATCCGCGTTCTTCGGCGCCGTCCATCCGTGCCAGATTCGACAGATCATCGAGAGATCAACGGAGCCGTAGCCCAATCGCCCATGGGAGTATCGACAGGCGATCCCCGCGGTATCGTGGTACAACAACCCACCGCGCGCCGGCGACCAACCCGATGTGCGTCAGGGGAAAAAACGTGAGATCGGCCTGACTCACGACCGCCGCAACGCGCGTGGTACCGCCAGTGAATGCTCCGCCTCCGACGCCGAGGCGTGCCTCGATCCGATGGGTGGGCTGGGCAATGACGCCACCAGTCAGCGTTGGCCCCCACAGCTCCGGATAGTGGGGCATACATCCCCCGCGTGGGCTGAAATAGCAGACGGCTGCGTGACCCGACAATTTCGAGAGCGCATCGAACGCGAGCTCGCCGAAGAAGCCAAGGCGCGTTGGGTTGGAACGACGTAAGCTGGCAGCGATTCTGACCGCTTGAAGATTACGATCGTAGAACTCGCCGCCTTTGCCAAGACCGGCGCCGACAGTCGCGTCGACCGCCATTGTCGTGCGCGCTTGGGCAGCGGTGCGCGCGGGACTGAGTGCGAGTCCACACGCGGCTACCAGGACGATACGGCGCAGTGCTTTCATGATTTTGGGCTTGTGGGTTGGGTGAAGCCTAACGCGTTAGCGAGTTGGTATGAAGCGACTGGCGTCCACGGCAACGAGGTGGTCGTTTAGAAATCTGGAACGTATTGCTCGTTGCCTCGACGCGGAACCGCGGCCAGCGAAACGTCCGAGCGCTGATCGAGCCACTCGAGAAAGTCATCGAGGCGAGCGTCGACAGTGCCGGCGTCCAAGACGATGATGGCGTCGAGGGTCGGCCAGTCCGGGTCGTTGATGTCGACGAACCCGCCACCATATACGGGCCACCCCGCGGCCCGCGCTGCGCCGATCAGCCCATCGAGGCAACTCGGATCTGTTGTTCGCGGCCACTCGACGTGGATTGCAGGGCCGGTGGGCAATGACTGATGATCGTACGGTCCGAGAGGGCGGTAGCGAGTGGTCCAGGTTTCGGGGCGCCCCGGCAGCCAGTGTGATGGCAGATCCGGAAATACGTCGCGCCATGTGACGGGAGGCTCGAACGTCTGCAGGAAACGAAGGAACGCCTCCCAATCCTGGACGGCCAATCCGCCACCCGGGAGTTCGTTGGCGCGCAACCCCAAGCGTTGAAACTCCGATCCGATTGCGCGCATCACTTCGTCATCCGACGACATCTTTCATTGAGCACGAGATTATGGCCACGCAGCACTCCAGCTGTCCTGCAAGCGAATCCCATACGAGTGCGCGGCGGAGCCCGCGCAATTGCCACGTCGCCCGGCAGGTTCAGCGTTCGTCAGGCGCCCCGAGGTCGGTGCTTGCCCCTAAATCGTGGCGGAGGTAAGGCGATACGGCCAGCAATGAGTTATCGCGGGTCTCCGCGAGCGCGGCGCGGTTATCGGCTTTGAGTTTCCAGGCGCCAACAGCCCCAATGCTGCCAAAGGACGACCACGGTCGGTCTGGGAACCCGCGGCCCGCGCCCGTCGATCGTGTCCGGCGCCGCGCATCGACCTCCTCGCACGAACCGAACGCCGACCTACCGCCGGCTCCCGCCCGTCCCCGCCACCCAGTGCGGTGCCGTCGCCCATTTCCCCGGGTCGAACAACGCCGGCGATAGCGGCACGTCAGTCTTCACGCCCGTATACTGTTCCACTAGGCGGCGCTTGCCGTTCACGAGCTGCACCACCTGCGTCGCGACCCAGCCGCCGCCGTACTGCGCATACAGGTTGAACCTCGTGTCCGTGTGCCCCTGGCGGCCGTTCTCCAGCATCCGCACGAACAGCAACCGCTCGCGATCGACCCAGAACTGTTTCGACGTCGTGTCGCCGCGCAGCGCGCCCACCACGTACACCGGGCGCTCCTGCCACGTCGCTTCGTGCATGCGGCTCATATCGAAGCCGAGGCGCCGCAGCACCGCTTCGGTCTTGGCCGCGGACTGGGTGTACACGTCGAACCCCAGCACCAGCAAATCATTGATGCGCGCGTCGGACGATACGAGTTTGCCCGCGTTGAAGGTGTAGCTGCTGTCGCGCGCGTACAGCACGCCGCCCTTCGACGAGAGATCGGTGTCGATGCGCAGCGCGCCGGGCAGCGCCGCCGCCTCGTACCACGTCTGCACGATCTGTCCACCACTCGGCAGCGCGACCGTCGTCTTCTGCGTGAACGTCAGCGTGCGATACCACTTGTTCGCGTAGCGGTCGTGCATCGCCTGAATGAGTCCGGGACCGCTATTCACCGTCACCACTGCCGGCTGCGGACGTGGCTGCGCCGGCGCGGGTGCGGGCACCGCCGGCTTCTGTCGATGACAGGCCGCAGCGTAAACGACGAGCCCCACGCCGAGGAGGCGCGGGGCGGAGTGGCGAAGGGTGGGGAGCGAACGAGAGAAGCTGTGACGGCGAGCAAAGGCTGTCATGGTTCCAATCGGTAGCCGGCTTTCCATACCGTAAGTATATGGCGCGGCTGCGAGGGATCGTCCTCGAGTTTCCTGCGCAGCTCGGCGATATGGATGTCGACTGTGCGCGTCATCACCTCGACGCGGTGACCCCATACTTCCCGCAGCAGCTCGACTCGCGACGCCACGGCGCCGCGCCGTCGAACCAGCGCCAACAGCAGATCGAATTCCTTCGGGCTCAGTGCAACTGCAGTGCCTTCCTTGGCGACGGTCCGCGAGGCGGGATTGATCTCGACCGTGCCAAAACGCTCGAGTCCTTCGAGGGGCGCGCGATGGTCAGCCATCCGCGAGCGCCGAAGCAGCGCGCCTACGCGCGCCAGCAGCTCGAGCACACCGCAGGGCTTGGTGACGTAGTCGTCCGCGCCAAGACGGAAACCAAGAACCTTGTCGGCTTCCTCGCCGCGTGCGGTGAGGATCAGCACAGGAACGTCCGAACCGCCGTCGCGGAGCGCTCGCAGTACGCGATAGCCGTCCATGCCCGGCAGCATGAGGTCGAGCATCACGAGGTCAGGCTTCCAGGCGCGAGCACGCTCGAGCCCGCCTTCCCCATCCTCCGCGACCTGCACCTCGTAGCCCTCGATCTCGAGGCCGGTTCTCAACCCATAGGCGAGATTCGCGTTGTCCTCGACGATCAGGATCCGGCCTTTCACCTGCGGAGCGATGCCGCCGCTCGCGCTGTTCGCGTGGGTGGTGCCGTGCAGGTGGTTGGCATTGTTCATGGCATTTGCCGGCGTCTGCCAGCTGTTCGCGGGAACCGTCATGGGACCGCCTTGAGTTGCACGTTTGATTGCCGAGTGTCGGGCTTCTCGTCGTGGTGTTCCGAATGGTTGGTGAGCGGCAGCTCGATCACGATGCGCGCTCCCCCGCCCCGCGCACTCTCGGCGCGCGTGCGGCCGCCGTGCAGCTCGACGAGCTCGCGCACGACCGAGAGTCCGATGCCGCTGCCGCCCGTCGTCGACTCGGCGTCGCGATTGAGCCGCACGTACGGCTCCCACACGCGACGGCGGTCCTCGTGCGGAATGCCGGGTCCCTGATCCTCGACCCAGATTCGCGCGTGATCGCCGGTAATTTCCGAGCCGACGGTGATCGCCTGACCCGGCGGGCCGTACTTGGCCGCGTTGTCCAGCAGGTTGAGCAAAATCTGACGGAGCGCGTCGCGATCGAGCACGACGATCGCGTTCGCCGACAGCTCGTCGTGCACGGTCATCTGCCGCGCGCGCGCGAGCGGAGCGAAGAGCTCGAGCGCGTCGCTGATCTCGTGGTCGAGCTCCACCGGCGCGGTGGAGATGCGGTTGGTACCTTTTTCCGTGCGTGAGAAGTTGAGTACGTTCTCGACGAGATACGTGAGCCGGCGCGCTTCCTGATCGATGATCCCTGCCGAGCGCGCGCGCTCCTCTTCCGTGCGGAGCTTGCCCATGTGCAGCAGTTCGGCGAACCACCGGATCTGCGCGAGCGGCGTGCGAAGCTCGTGCGACACTCCCGACACGAACTCGGTGCGGAGCCGCGCGAGCTGCTGCTGACGACGGAGCTGCAGCAGAGCGAGCGAGAGCAGACCCGCGGCCACGATGAACAATGCGACCAGCGCCGGCACGCGCGAACGTGGCAGTCCGCCGACGACGAGCGCGCCGGCGAAGTCGGGCCGCAGGCTCGTGCGCATGACGAGTCGGCCGAAGCTCGGCTCGATCGTGTCGACGGCGGTGTAGCGCGGCGCGGCCCAGCCGGACTTGTACACCTCGGCGCCCAACAGCGTGGTGACCGAAATCGAGAGAATCGAATCCGGGTGAAGCCCGCGAATGAGCGACTCGGGAAGGAGAGCGCTCTTACCACCTTCCGCGCCTCTGATGTTCTCGAAGACCGGCGTGAGGAACGGCGTCGGGTCGGTAGCGAATCCGTAGAGGACGACCGGCATGCCGTGCTCGATGTCGCGCGCGACGACGAAGACGAGCAGCACGGGGCGCTTGGCGCGCTCGCCGAACAGCATCGCGTACGAGTCGTTGGTGAGGATCACCGCGAGATTCTTGAGCGGTCCGAACCGGCCGTCGGGCGAGCCGAAGGCGAGAATCTGGCGATCGCGGAGCGGCGGAAGCGCCTTGGTGTAGGCGACGATCGTGTCGCGCGCCCAGGCGAGATCGGCGTCGGAGAGATCCGTCTCCGTGGTGCGGAGCGTCCCGTCGCGCCAGTCGTAGCGGAAGAAGTAGCGGACGCCCGACAGGCAGTTGCACCACGACACCATGCCGCGCGCGATGTCCTCCACCTGCTCGGGCGCGAGGACGGTCCGCTCGAGATGCGCCGGGTCCACCTGGGACGCCTGGGAGCTGAGCGCGGTGACGACCTGCGTGAGCAGCGCATTCTTGGCGTGCTGGGTCAGTTGCCAGTCGGCAATTTTCGCGTAGTCGTGGAGCGCGCTCTCCGCGGTCTGGCGCTGCGACCGCGCGGCGTCCCACGCCTGATACGCCATCACCGCGCACACGACGAGCGCGAGGATGAGGAGGGCGACTGTGCCGACGAGACGCGGAGAGCGGCGCATACACTTTATAGAAGTACGCCGAGAGGCGGGTGGCCAGAGGGGCTTACGGATTCCTTTCAGACCTTGGTGCAGGTGCCGCCAACGCAAATATCAAGAACCGAGGGTTGGAAGCGGATGCTTCGGATGAGGCGGATGCTTCGGATCGCTCCGTGGACACCGAAGATCCCACGTGGCGGGACGAGATGATTGAATGGAACAGCCTCGGGACGCGTGGCTCGCCGGAGTCAGCCCGATCGGGTGTCAACAAATTCCATCCCGGCTCGTTGCGGGAGGAGCCCGG
>DATISA010000355.1:0-51064 GCA_035469245.1 Gemmatimonadaceae bacterium | reverse complement strand
CTCTGCGCGGCCGCGGGCGGAGAGTGCACGGCCCGCGTCGTCGACGTCACCGACAAGGCGGCAGTTGACGCGTTCGTGCGCGCCGCCTCGAGCGCGTCGGGCCGCGTCGAGATTCTTGTCAACGACGCCGGCGGCGTGCTCGGTCAGGTCGGACGCCCACTCGAAGAAGTCCCGGCGTCCGACTGGCAGCGCATCTTCGACGTCAACGTGACCGGCGCGTTCTATTGTGCGCAGGCGGTCGCGCCGGCCATGAAGACGGCGGGCCATGGGCGGATCATCAACATTTCCAGCGGCGCAGGGCTTGGCGTGAGCTTGACCGGGATTCAGGCGTACGCCGCGGCCAAGGCGGCGCAGATCGGGCTCACGCGCCAGCTCGCGCACGAGCTCGGTCCGTGGGGCATCACGGTGAACAACATCGCGCCCGGCTTCGTCCGATCCAATCCGACGACCGAGCGCCAGTGGCAGTCGTACGGCGAAGCCGGCCAGCGCGCACTCGTCGAGCGAATTGCGCTCAAGCGCCTCGGCACAGCTGAGGACATTGCGCATGGCGTGTTGTTCTTCGCGTCGGACTTTGCCGGCTGGATCACGGGCCAGGTGATCTCGATCGACGGTGGAAAGTGATGACTGCATCGATTGACACGACCGATCGCGTTCTCGCCTACCTCGAGGCGAACCACGAGCGCACCCTCTCGGAGTTGACTGCGTTCTCCGCAATCCCGAGCGTGAGCACCGACCCCGCGCACGCCGCGGATCTCGGCGCTGCCGCGCGCTGGGTGGCCGACACTCTGGCCGCCGCGGGACCATTCTCGGTGCGCACGATTGCAACCGGCGGCAATCCTGTGGTGTACGGCGAATGGCTCGGCGCGCCGGGAAAGCCGACGGTGCTCGTGTACGGCCACTACGACGTGCAACCGCCGGAGCCACTCGACAAGTGGGTGAGTCCGCCGTTCACGCCGACGCTCCGCGACGGCCGGCTCTACGCGCGCGGCGTGTCCGACGACAAAGGGCCGATGCTCATCCCGATCAAGGTCGCGCAAGCGTTCTTCGCCACGACGGGAGCGCTGCCGATCAACATCAAGTGCATGTTCGAGGGCGAAGAGGAAATTGGAAGTCCGAGCCTCGAGGAGTTCATTCAGCAGAACGAGACGCTGCTCGCCGCCGACTTCGTGATCTCCGCCGACGGAGCGATGTGGCGGATCGATGAGCCGTCGCTCAACGTCGGAAGCCGCGGACTCGCCGGACTCGAGCTGACGCTCACCGGCCCGTCGAAGGATCTGCACTCGGGACGCCACGGCGGCGCGATCGCGAACCCGCTTCACGCGATGGCGCAGCTCATCGCTTCACTGCACGCGCCGGACGGCCGCGTCGCCGTCGCGGGCTTCTACGACGCGGTGCGCGCGCTCACGCCGCAGGAACGCGCGGACATCGCCGCGCTTCCGTTCGACGAAGAGACGTACCTCGCGCAAGTCGGCGCGTCGGCAGCGTTCGGCGAGGCGGGCTACTCGACGCTCGAGCGCCAGTGGGCGCGACCCACGCTCGAGGTCAACGGCATGTGGGGCGGCTACCAAGGTCCGGGCGGCAAGACGGTGATCCCCACGGAGGCGCACGCCAAGATCACCTGCCGCCTCGTTCCCGATCAGGATCCACACGCGATCGTTCGGCTGGTCTCCAGGCACCTCGAGTCGAACGTGCCGCCCGGCACGCGCTTGACGATCTCGCCGGGAGAGCACGGCGCGCGTGCCTACCAGATCGCGTCCAACCATTTCGGGCTCGAGGCCGCTGATGCCGCGCTCCGCGCGGTCTACGGCGCGCGACCGTTGCGCGTTCGCATGGGTGGCACGGTGCCAATTTCAGAGATCTTTCAACGAGTCATGGGCCTGGACACGGTCTTCTTCTCGTTTTCCACGGCCGACGAAGACTTCCACGCGCCGAACGAGTTCTTTCGCGTGCATCGGCTTCACGAAGGCCTGAAAGCATGGACGCATTACTGGGCGGCGCTCGGCGACTCCGAGTCTCCGGGACGCGCGCGGTGATCCCGGCCATCCAAAGCACATCCTCGAGATACCGCCGGCGACTGATCACCGCCGCCGCGGTGTTCGCGCCGCTGTCGGTCCTTTCCATCCACGGCGGGCAAGACACCGCGGATTTGATCGTCACGAACGCCGCCGTCCATACGCTCACGTGGCCCGAGCCCGCGGTGAATGGCTCGCCCTCCCGCCGAGCGCCGTACGACGCCGGTCGGGGGTGGCACGCCGATGCCCAGGCAGTAGCCGCGCGTGGTGGCCGCATCGTATACGTGGGGACCAACGCCGGCGCGCTTCGGCTGCGCGGCGGTTCGACGCGCGTGATCGACGCGCACGGCGCAGCGCTCCTGCCCGGTCTCGTCGACGCGCACGTTCATCTCGCCAATCTCGGAGCGTCGCTCCGCCGTGTGAACCTGGTCGGCGTCACGACGGAAGACGAGGCAGTGCGTCGCGTGGCGGAGCGCGCCGCGCGCACGCCGCCCGGCGAGTGGATCATCGGGTACGGCTGGGACGAAGGCGCGTGGGCGAACCATTATCCCGACATGAAGCTGCTCAGCGCCCGCGTGCCCAATCACCCTGTGTGGCTCGCCGGACTGCACAGCTTTGCGGGATGGGGAAACCGCATGGCCTTCGAGCGCGCCGGAATCACGGCGGCGACCCTCTCGCCTTCGGGAGGCGAAATTCGGAAGGACGCCGCTGGCCAGCCAACCGGCCTGTTGCTCAATAACGCCGTGCGTCTCGTCGAGAGCGCGATCCCGCTTCCGCCGAGCGACGAGATGGACGCCCGCATGACCGCCGCGCTCGACGCGATGGCTCGGACCGGCTACACCGCCGTCCACGACGCGAACACCGACTCGACGATGCTTGCATCGCTCGAGCGATTGGCGCGCGCGAATCGACTCCCACTGCGTGTATCGGTGTTCCTCGCCGCGAGCGACACGTCGCTCGTGCGCCGCTGGCTCGCGCGTGGGCCCGACACCACTAGCTCGCCAATGCTCGTGGTCCGCGCCGTCAAAGCGTTTTACGACGGCGCGCTAGGCTCGCGCGGAGCGCTCCTGCTCGAGCCCTACTCGGACCGGCCGGGCGAGCACGGGCGCGGTGGCGCGGAATATGGATTCAACGAACGTCTCATGACGGATGCCATGCACCGCGGCTTCCAGGTCGTGATCCACGCCATCGGCGACGCGGCCAACCGGCAGACGCTCGATTTCTTCGAGCGTGCGTTCGCCGGCGACCCGGCTGCGCGCCGCGGCCGGCACCGCATCGAGCACGCTCAAGTCCTCGCACCGAGCGACATCCCGCGCTTTGCGAAGGTGGGCGTCATCGTCTCGATGCAGCCGGGTCATGCCGTCGAGGACAAGGCGTGGGCCGAAGCGCGGATCGGTCCGGAGCGCATTCGAGGCGCCTACGCCTGGCGCTCCGTGCGGCAAACGGGAGCCCGCATGCTCCTGAGCTCGGACATGCCGGGATCCGATTATGACTTCTTTTACATGCTCCACGCCGCGATCACGAGGCGCGATCGGGACGGCAATCCGCCTGGCGGCTGGTATCCGGCCGAGCGCCTCACGCCCGAGGAGGCCGTGCGCGGGTACACGACCTGGGCGGCGTACGCGTCGTTCGCCGAGCACGAGGCGGGAACGATTTCGGTCGGCAAGCGTGCCGACCTCACGCTGCTCGATCGCGATCCGTTCGTCGTCGGAACGGCCGCGCCCGACAGTCTGCTCGGCGGCAAAGCGGTCACGACCATCGTCGGCGGGCGCGTCGTGTTCGAGGCACCAAGGGGCTAAAAAATGTCAACATCGACAGCGGGGTCGTAGCGCGATAGAGTATTGGTCCCGCCAGAAATGGAGAACGGCATGAGCGGCGTACGGGTGCTGGTCGGAACGCGTAAAGGAGCCTTCATTCTCACCTCCGACGGCAAGCGGAAGTCGTGGGATGTTTCGGGACCACACTTCGCGGGCTGGGAGATCTATCACGTGAAGGGATCTCCCGCTGATCCCAATCGCTTGTACGCCTCGCAGTGCAGCGGCTGGTTCGGCCAGCAGGTTCAGCGCTCGAACGACGGCGGCACATCGTGGGAGCCGGTCGACAACAAGTTCACGTACGAGGGCGTACCGGGGACGCACCTGTGGTACGACGGCACACCGCACCCGTGGGAGTTCAAGCGCGTGTGGCACTTCGAACCTTCGCTCGACGATCCCGACACGGTGTACGCCGGAATCGAGGATGCCGCGATCTTCAAGACCACCGACGGCGGCAAATCGTGGAGCGAGCTTCCCGGACTCCGCGGCCACGGGTCAGGCCCCAAGTGGCAGCCCGGCGCCGGCGGCATGTGCCTGCACACGATCCTGCTCGATCCCACCGACGCCAAGCGCATGTACATCGCGATCTCGGCGGCCGGCGCCTTCCGCACCGACGACGCCGGCGCAACGTGGAAGCCGATCAATCGCGGCCTCCATTCGCAATACATCCCCGATCCGAACGCGGAGGTCGGGCACTGCGTGCACCGCATCGCGATGCACCGATCGCGCCCAAACACGCTGTTCATGCAGAAGCACTGGGACGTGATGCGGAGCGACAACGCAGGCGACGAGTGGCGCGAGGTCAGTGGCAATCTGCCGACGGACTTTGGATTCGTGATCGACGTGAACACGAACGAGCCGGAAACGATCTACGTCGTCCCCATCAAGAGCGACTCCGAGCACTACGTGCACGACGGCAAGCTCCGGGTGTACCGGAGCCGCACGGGCGGCAACGAGTGGGAGCCGCTCACCAAGGGCCTGCCGCAGGAGAACTGCTACGTGAACGTGCTGCGCGACGCGATGTCCGTCGACGCGCTCGATCCGTGCGGCGTGTACTTCGGCACGACCGGCGGCCAGGTGTACGGATCCGCCGACTCCGGCGATAGCTGGAACCCGATCGTGCGCGACCTGCCGGCGGTCCTCTCGGTGGAGGTGCAGACGCTGCAATGATCCGCGTCGTGCTCCCGACTCCGCTGTGCCAGCTGGCGCGAGTCAGCGGCGAACTGCAGTTCGACGTGAACGGCCGCGTGACGCAGCGGGCGATCCTCGACGCGGTGGAAGCCCGCTACCCGATGCTGCGCGGCACGATGCGCGACCACGTCACGCAGAAGCGCCGCGCCTTCGTGCGCTTCTATGCCTGCGAGGAAGACTGGTCGAACGAATCGCCGGACGCTGAGCTGCCGCCGGAGGTGGCGAGCGGGAAGGAGCCGTTCCTCGTGATCGGGGCGCTGGCCGGCGGGTAGTGCGCCCTACGGTCCAGGCAAAAAAGAGCTCGGCCGGTGAGACGGTCTCGCCGGCCGAGCGTCGTGTGTGCACCCGAACGCGCACTACGGCTGGTAGCCGTCGCTCAATGTCTTGAGGAAGGCAATGATCGCCCATTCCTCGCGTTCGCTGAGCTTGAGATTTCCCATCTCGGCCCGGTTCAGATTTGCCGATACTTCAGGCTGGGGCCAGCATTTTGCCGCGAGCGCCTGCGCCTCCGTGAACATGCCCGAGCCACACGATGGCAGCACGTCGCGCGTGTTGTAGAAGTGCACGATGCCCTTCAAACTCTTGAAATAGCCGTTGTGGCCGAAGGCTTTCACAAAGCTCGGCGACGGCCGCAGATCCACGTTCCGTAGCGTTGGCACCTTGAACTTTCCCATGTTCTCCGGCGCGAGCTCCGCGTACTCGGATCGCGTCTCCAGGAAGCCGCCAAGGCCGGGATCGATCCAGCCGCCTCCCTGCGGATTCAGCGGGCTCGCATACCAGGGGTTGGCCGGATTCTTCGGAATGCCGACGTTGTCGTACGTGAAGTCGGTGAACAGCGGATGCTCGCCGCGACCTCCGTCCGCGATGTGACATGCCGCGCACTTGGCCTTGCCGCGGAAGAGCGCGAGCCCGAGGTGTTCCTCCGGATCGAGCTTGGCCTTCTTGGCGAGATACGCGTCGTACTTCGAGCTGAAGGCATTGGACTCCGGTGAATCCTCATAGGCCGCCACGGAGACTCCGATCGCATTGAAGGCTTCGTTGACATGCCCGGGCTGGCACATCGTTTCGCCCCACGCCGCGGTGAAGAATGTCCCGTACGGACCGGAACACACGAGCCCAACGAGAGTCGACGCATCGGCGAGCGCTTGCTCGACGGGATTCAGGAATGGGCCTTGGGCCTGCTCGGCGGCGGGGCAGCCGAGGATCTCGCCCGTAGCGCGACCGTCCCAGAAATTTCCACCGACGAAGAGCTCATCCTTCTTGCCGACGTCGAGGCGAAAGACGGGGCTCGGCGTCGCGTACGCCGAGCTCGGCGGCTTCCGGTTGCCGAACCGACCTGCGATCGATCCCTCGTAGACCGCGCCGCCGCCGTTGATGCTCTGATTCTGCCCGGTCCATCCCGTTTCCGGCGCGTGGCATGCCGCGCACGACTGATTGCCGTTGGCGGATAGGCGCGTGTCGAAGAAAATGAGCTTACCGACAGCGACGGCGCCGGGTGGTGATAAGGCAACCACTCGCGACGGCGGCTGTCCGATCGCTGTTTTGAGCGCTGTCGGCTCGTCTCGGCAGCCGATTGCGGCGCCGAAGAGTGCGGCCGCCAGAACGTGGCGTATAGTGAGCATGGGGTCCTCCCCGAGTGCGTCGGAGTGTCCTCACAGCGCGCTCTCGCGCCATCGCAGCGGGCTGCGTCGCGAGGTAACGGCTCGCTGTTAGTGCGAATCAGCGACTCAGGGTACGGACGCCGGTATGCGTGGGGAGTAGAGAGCTTTCCGGACCCAGCGTCGGGACTTGCCCGACGCTCAGAGCACTCGCATGACGTCGTCGACCGGCCCGGCATCACCGGTCGCGAGCAGTTCGACTACCTCACGCAACGACGCCCGCTCGCCTGGAAACGCAAAGCGAACGAGTGCGTCGTCCACGCTGAGCCACTCGGCGCGAACGTGCTCGTTGCCGATCACGACGTCCGCCGGCTCGACGACGAACGCCGCGAAAACCACGGCGAGCTGCAGCGTACGCGTGGCGCGCAAGTAGAACGGCTGCACGCGGACGATGTAGAGCTTCTCCGCTGTGAGCCCCGTCTCTTCGCGCAGCTCGCGAACGGCGGCCTGCTCCGGCTCCTCTCCGGCGTCGATGTGCCCGTGCACCGGCTCCCACGCGCCAGGACAGCGCGCGTGTGGTCCCCGCTGCAGTGCGAGCACGCGCCATCCGGTCGTGAGCGGTCGAACGACGAACACGTCGATCGTGCCGACTTCGATTTGTGACATATTCGGAAAGCTATGCCGCCGGGCCGAATGTCGGGCGATGAGGGCCTCGAGGTCGTCGTGCAGGCGGGACGTATCCGGCTCACCCCCGCCGCGGCTTCCCGGCAACATGCGCGGCGCCGCCTCGGCGATGGTTCGACGGTCCGGTTCCGGAGCGGCGACGCGGAGCACCTCTTCCACCGTGGTTCGTCCCGCGTCGACGTGCGCGAGACCGGACTGCCAGAGCGAACGCATCCCGTCGCGCCGCGCCGCATCGGCGATTCGCTCGCTCGACTCGCCGGCCGCCACGCGCTGCTCGAATTCCGGCGTGGCCGCCAGGACCTCGACGATCGCGAGCCGGCCGTGAAAGCCCGATCCCCCGCACTCCGGACATGACGAGTTCGCGCCGGCGCAGGCAGCGCAGCGGCGGCGCACCAGTCGCTGCGCGAGCACTCCCTTTACGGCGGTGGCGATCTTGTAGCTCGCCACACCGATGTCGATCAGCCGCGTGACCGCGCTCGGTGCGTCGTTGGTATGTAATGTCGAGAGGACCAGGTGCCCGGTGAGCGAGGCCTGGATCGCGATCTCCGCCGTCTCGCGGTCGCGAATCTCGCCGATGAGCACGACGTCCGGATCCTGGCGCATGATCGACCGCAGCGCGGTCGCGAAGGTGAGGCCGGCCTTCTCGTTCACCTGCACCTGGACGATGCCCGGAAGTCGATACTCGATGGGGTCTTCGACCGTGACGATGTTCACGCCGCGGTCCTTGATGCGGCGGAGCGCCGCGTACAGCGTCGTGGTCTTTCCGGAGCCGGTCGGCCCGGTGACGAGGATCAGGCCCTCGCGCGATTGCAGCAGCCGGTCGATGCGCGACAGCTCGTCCGTGTGGAAGCCCATGCCCTCGAGCGTCAGCACGGTCGCGCGGCCGTCGAGTACGCGGATCACGACCTTTTCGCCGTGCGACGCCGGCAGCGTGGAGACGCGGAGATCCACGGCGACACCGTTGATCGCGACGCGCGCCCGGCCGTCCTGCGGCCGCAGCCGGTCGGCAATGTCCAAGCCTGAGAGAATCTTGATACGCGAGACCAGCGCGGCGCCGACGGTGCGCGGCAGCGTTCGGGCCACCGCGAGCACGCCGTCGACACGATGGCGAACGGCGATTCCCTGCTCCTCGGGCTCGATGTGAATGTCGCTCGCGCGACCGGAAATGCCCGACGCGAGCAGTTCGTCGACGAGCGCGCTGACCGATGCGCCGCCATCGTCGAGGGCGACCGACGGCGCGGCCTCGGCGTCGCCCGCGAGATGCTGCACGTCGACGACCCGCTCTGGTTCGGGCGCCGCGGCGTCGCCGCCGTACACTTCATCGATTCGTCGGCTGAGGACATCGCGATCGGCGAGTGCGAGTTGCACGCGACGGCCGGTCGCGAACGCCAGGGTTCGCTCGCAGTCGACGTCGAGCGGGTCGGCGGTCGCGATCACCAGTTCGTGCTCGGTAGCGGACAGCGGCAGCACTTGAAAGCGGCGCGCCCACCGCTCGGGTACGAGCGCCACCGCCTGGGGCGAAGCGGCGTCGAGATCGGCCAGAGGCAGCCGGAATCGGCGAGCGAGCGCCGCCACATCAGCCGTAGGCGGCTCGGGTATGGGAGCGCGTGTAGCCATGCCGCGAATGTGCATCGGAGCGGCGGCGGCGCATCATCGGTCGAGCGCAACCGGGGTCCGAACGCCGCACCGAGATGCGCGGCCGCAATCACCTCTGGCGATCTGGAAACTCTAGAGGATGCTCCAGAACTCCCGGCTCACGTCGACGCTGAACGTCCAACGCCCGCCACGCGCCAGCCCACGCGCGACGTCGATTCGGATCAGGTCGAAGGGCAGCAGATAGGCCGCTCCCAGCGATGGGTACAGGCCCGCCTCCGCGGACGAGCACGCGAGTGGCAGCGACACGGCCGCCAGCCCTCCGCGCGCGCAGTCGGAAACCGGGGCGCCGATCACAACGGCATGCGCGTACGGCGCAATCGCTCCGTGGCTCGGCACGCGCCCGAATCGCCCGAGCGAGAACGGCACGAACGGCGCCGGCATGCGCCACTCGATGTGCCCCGTTGCGCCGAACGTCGACACGAAGCTGTGAAAGGCGTACCCCGGCGCGGACGAGGGGCCACCCAGAAACACGAGCTCCTGCGACGGAAGCACCGTCGACGCCCTCGCTACGACGCCCGCCGCGCTCATCGAGGTCACGAGCCGCGATTCGCCGATCGGACGTTCGATCGACGCCGAGAGCGCGCCACGGAGGGTGCGCCCTTCGACCGGAGTTCCGGCGAGCTCCGGCTGATAGGGAACTCGCGCCCGCACTTCCGCCCGGACGGCCAGCTCGGTGCCGGCCAGCCAAAGCTGCGGCGGACGAGTCGCCTCGACCGCCCAGCGGCTGGCGTGGCGGTCGTTGATCGCGATCGTCGGCTCGTACGAGCCGGTCACCGGACGCGCTCGCACGACGACCGGCGACTGCCACTCGTATGCTCCCGTGAAACGCGGGGAGAAGCCGGCCACCGGCGCCAGGTCGAACCTCAGGCCGACGGCACGCGCGAGATATGGGTCGGTGTCGTCGCTGCCGAATTCCTGTGATGCAAGACTGTTCACCGCCGTCGACCGCTCGGCGACGTCGCCAACGTCGCGTAGATCGCGCGATGCAAAGACGCGAACAGCGGCACCGTTGCCGCGCGTCACACCCACGCCGGCGGCGCCCTTCACGAGTCGATCGTCCACCCCATATCGTGCCCGAACGTCGGCCGACAGCCCGCCGCCGAGCGCCTTGGACAGGCCGCTCCCCACGGCGAGCCCTTCGACGCGGTTCACGCGCACGATGTCGGACACGTTGCGCGCGGCGAGTGTAGCCTTTTGCGCGCGAGCCAACGCCTGGCTTCTGACCAGGGCACGAACCTCCGTCTGCACCCGCTGGATGTCCGGCTCGGTGACGGCGCGCACGTCAGGCGGCAGCGAGTCCAGCACCTGGCCATTCCATTTGTGCGCTTTGAGCTCGGCGGGCGAGGCCTGGACGATCTCCGGACCGGTGAAGATCGCGGGCGTGACTGACGTGTTGATGCGATAGTCGCCGATCTCCCAGCGCCCCCGGATGATCCCGCGAACGGGGTAGTTCATCCACGATCCGGTCCGCTCGATCTCGATGCGCTGCTCGCTCGGCAGCCAGAATCTGCCGCTGACGAGGCGATTCTCCAGCACCACGGTGAGCTGCTCGAGCGCCTGGTCGAGGAACGCCGCCCGCGTGAAGCCGAAGTTCATGCGCACGACTTGCCCGCCGGAGGCGTCGACGTAGACCGCGCCGACGACGCGCGGCTGGTGGTCGTCCTTTGGCCGCACTTTGAGCTCGTACACCCGAATGCGCTGGCTCGCCGCCCCGATGGAAAAGCTGTCGGTGAGCGCGAAGTCATAGTCAGCGAGTCCGCGCGCTGAGAGCGGATGCGGGACGTCGCGGACTTCATCGCCTTCGCCGAGCCGGATGATGTCGGGAAAATTGTTCTGAACGATGCCCAGATGATCGCGGTGGTACGCGATGTCCGTGGGCAGCAGCAGCGTATCGCGTCGGCCGACGATTCGCTGCTTGCTCAGATTGGGCGTGCGCCAGTAGACTTCGAGCTCGAGCTCGTCGGCCTTGATGACCTTGGGCGGTGTCCGGAAACCTTCCCCGAGCTGCGCCAGAAAGGTGACGTAGCCGTGCGCGTTGGCTCGGTAATCCGTGAGACCGGTGTCTGCGAGCTGTTCGGCGCGCCGCTGCGTGGCGCCCCGGGCGAGATCCAGACTTCGCGGATCATTCCACACCTGCGCGCCGGCCGTTGAACCGGCACCGCCGATGCTCGCCACGATCAACAACCAACACGCCGCGGCGCAACGACCGCGCGCCGCGAGGAATAGACGCATGATTGGCGAATATCGCGGGCTGTCCCGACTGGAGCAACCCGCGTGACCAGTCGCGAGGAGTTTCGCGATCGCGCACGCGGTGCACCGCGCGACAGCGCCTGCCTCGTTCCGGTGTGGCGCGACGTGCTGCTCGACGCGGATACGCCCGTCGCGGCCTTCGCCAAGCTGCGGAATGGACCATTCGCCTTTCTTCTCGAGTCGGCTCCAGCGGGCGGCGAGACGTGGGCGCGGTACACGTTCATGGGCACGGCTCCGCGAGCGGCGTGGAAGCTCGTGGACGGCCTCGTGCAGGACTGGACACCCGATCGCGGATGGCACAACGACCGTCGCCCCGATGATCCCCTGAGCGATCTCGAGGCCCTGCTCCGCGACTGCCAGCCGCTGCCGACGCCGGAGATCGGAGAATTCTGGAGCGGCGCAGTCGGGTACTTCGGCTACGACGTGGCGCGGCTCATCGAGCGGCTTCCCGCGCCCCCCGCGCGCGGCGTCGACGTGCCTGACGCGCTGTTCGTCTTCACCGACGTGCTCGTGATCTTCGACAATCTCAGATCACAGGCGCGCGTCGTGGCGGCCGCGCGCGTGAACGCCGGCGTGTCGGATGCCGAGCTGGACGCAGTGTACGATCGCACATCGCGGGCCGTGGACGAAACCATCGCTCGACTGCGCGGGCCGGCCGTGTTGCCACCGCTCGATCTCGACCCGACCGCCGAGCCGGCCCGGGGACGTTCGAAGTATGAGAAAGCGAAATTCCTTCGCGATGTGGAGCGCATCCGGCAGTACATCATCGCCGGCGACGCATTCCAGGTGCAGCTCGCGCGGCGCATCGACGTCCCGTTCGACTTCTCATCCACGGCCCTCTATCGCGCGCTGCGCGTGATCAACCCGTCGCCGTACATGTACCACCTGATTCTCGATGGGGTGGAGATCGTCGGCAGCTCGCCGGAGCTCCTCGTCCGCGTGAGCGCCAGTGGTACGGTCACGCTGCGCCCGATCGCGGGAACGCGTCGCCGCGGCCGCACGCCGGCCGACGACGCGCGGATGACCGAGGAGCTCGTGAGCGACGAGAAGGAGCGCGCTGAGCATTTGATGCTCGTGGACCTCGGCCGGAACGATGTCGGCCGCGTGGCGAAGTACGGTTCGGTTGGTGTCTCCGAACTGATGGTCGTCGAGCGCTATTCGCACGTCCTCCATCTCGTGAGCCAGGTGGACGGCCAGCTGCGTGACGGTCTCACGGCGATGGACGCCTTCCGCGCGAGCTTCCCCGCCGGAACGCTCACCGGCGCCCCCAAAGTTCGCGCGATGGAGATCATCGACGAGATGGAGCCGGAGCGACGCGGCCCCTACGGCGGCGCGGTCGGCTACATCAGTGCCGGCGTAACGCGCATGGACCTCGCAATCACGATCCGCACGTGCGTCATCGCCAACGGGATCGCGTCGGTGCAGTCCGCGGCCGGCGTCGTCTACGATTCGATCCCCGAGCGCGAGTTCCTGGAACACGAGAACAAGGCACGGGCGCTGCTCACCGCGATCGGCCAGGTCCGGGGGAAAGTCGGTTGAGCGCTCACGGGCGCCGCGGACCAGTTCACGGACGGAGTGCAGACAGGTCAACCGCAACAGCCCAACGCAGAGGAGCGGAGGGCGCCGAGGGACGCAGGGGAATATCGACGGGCGCGAAGGCGTCATGCTCGAGGAGCCCGGACGGACGGGAATTCTTTGGGACGGCCGCTCGAGACGTCTCCAGTGGCTTCCCGAGCGGCAGTTCCCAAGAAAGCTTCGTCCGGGCTCGTCGCCACCAAGCCGTCGTGCAACGCGGAGGCCATCTGCGTTCCTTTGCGGCCTCCGCTCCTCTGCGTTGAGCAGTTGCAGTTGCTGTTGCCCTTGCAGGTTGCCCGTTGCCTTATGCAGGAATCCCGAAATCCCGGATAGCTGTGACGCCTCCCGTTGAACATATTTGGCCGAGATGGGATACCGACTGACGAGCACCGACGCCTCCTACTCGTTCGAGCTGCGCGACCACGCCTCGCTCATCGTGGGGCGCGCGCCGGCGAGTGACATCCCGGTGATCGATCCCACGATCTCGCGCCGGCACGCGGAGATCGCACTCGACGAAGGCGGCCACGCCATCCTCGTGCGCGACCTCGGATCGAGCAATGGGACGTTCGTCAACGGAACGCGCGTCGAGTCCGCGCCGCTCGCACCCGGCGATATCGTGGCGTTCGGCAAGGTCAGCTTTCGGATTCAGGAGACCGAGCCGCACGGGAGCGGGAACGGGAGCGCAAAGGCGGCAGGTGCCGCGGCCGAGCCGCAGCCGGGCGCGACGATCGTCCGGCCAATCTCGGTAAGCGATACGTCGTCGCACCGGCTCGCCGCCGTCGACAAGAATCGCCAGAAGCTCGCCACGCTGCTCGAAGTCTCGAAGGGCCTCGGCAAGGCCGCCGACATCGATTCGCTGCTCGACAAGATCGTCGAGTATGCGTACCAGGTCCTCGAAGTCGATCGGGTCGCGATCCTGCTCATCGACGAGAATGGCGAGCTCGTTCCCAAGATCGCCCGCGATCGCCGCGGCGACGACGCCACGCGGACCGTGCCCCAGTCCATCGCGCGCACGGCACTCAACGACAAAGTCGCCATCCTCACCGACAATGCCGGCGAGGATTCGCGGTTCGGCGGCAACTCGATCGTCATGCAGCGTGTTCGCTCGGCCATCTGCGTGCCACTGATTGGAAGTGAAGACCGCACGCTCGGCGTGTTGTACGTCGACCACGTCACGTCGTCGAGTCAGTTCAGCGAGGACGATTTCGAGTTCTGTATTGCCTTCGCCGGCATCGCCGCCGTGGCAATCGAGAACGGCCAGTTCGCGCAGCGCATCCAGCGCGAGCTGCTCACTCGAAGCAACTTCGAGCGATTCTTCGCCCCGC
Organism: Gemmatimonadaceae bacterium; assembly: GCA_035469245.1. GTDB lineage: Bacteria > Gemmatimonadota > Gemmatimonadetes > Gemmatimonadales > Gemmatimonadaceae > JAQBQB01. Next base: position 36,959 of record DATISA010000355.1, on the reverse strand, counting down.
AGCTCGCGAGGCAGATCGCCGCTTCGTCGGAGACCCTCCGCCTGGGAGGCGAGAAGCGGCCGATCGCCGTGCTGTTCAGCGACATCCGGGGCTTCACGGCACTCGCCGAGTCGATGCGCCCCGACGACATGGCCAGCCTGCTCACCGAGTACTTCACGCAAATGGTGGAGTGCGTGTTCCGGCACGACGGCACGCTCGACAAATTCATGGGCGACAGCATCATGGCCGAGTGGGGCGCGCCGATCGGCGGCGACTCCGACGCGGATCACGCGATGGCGGCGGCAGTGGACATGATGCGCGAGCTCGATGAGCTCAACGTCTCCTGGCGCGCGGCGGGCAAACCCGAATTGCACATCGGTATCGGGCTCAATTACGGCGAGGCGTTCGCCGGCACGATCGGGTCCGAGCGGCGACTCGAGTTCACTGTGATCGGCGACACCGTCAACACGGCCCATCGGCTGTGCTCCGCCGCCGAAGCGGGCGAGATCCTCATCACCGACGACTTCCGGCGCGCACTCCACACGCCGCCGCGGCTCGCCGAGTGTCCGCCGATGGTTCTCAAGAACAAGGCAAACCCCGTCTCGGTCTACCGCGTCATCGGGTGATGGGCGACTCCGCGGCCACTCCGCCGGCGGGATTCATATCGTTCGAGGTCGCGTCCACCCACGTCGTCTGCGTCGAGCGACTCGCACACGCCGTGCGCACGATGCTGAGCGCCGGTTCGCTGTACGACCATGCTCGCACGCACCGGGACGCGCGATCGCTCGCCGGTCGCGGCGTGGCCTACGCGGTGCCGCTGCCGGGAAGCACCGAGCGTGTCGTGGTTCGCCACAATCGGCACGGCGGCCTGTTCGCTTCGCTGACCGGTGACCTGTTCCGGTGGCCGTCGCGGGCGCCACTCGAGCTCGCGACTTCGATGCGGCTCGTGCACGCAGGCATTGCCACGCCGGCATTCGCCGCCTTCGCCGTGTATCCGGCGGCACTGGCGTTCTGTCGCGCCGACGTGATGACATTCGAGGTCCCATCGAGCCGCGACCTCTCGGCCGCGATCATGAATCGCGACGTCGCATGCCGCGCCGCGGCCTGGCGTGCGACGGCACAGCTGATCCGTTCACTCGCCGCAGCCGGCGCGCGGCACCACGATCTCAACGTGAAAAACGTTCTGCTGCGCGATTCGGCGGATGGTCAGCTCGACGCCCTGGTGCTCGACGTCGACCGAGTGACCTTTTCGAGCGATCGCGCCGCCGTTCTCGAAGCCAACCTGGCGCGCCTGCTCCGCTCGGCTCGAAAGTGGCAGGCCACCTACGGCGCGCCAATCACGGATTCGGAGCTCGCCGAGCTCGCCGCGATGGCCCGCGGCCCGGGTTTGTCGAGCACTCGCTCGTAGACCTCGATGGTCGCATCCGTCATCTTCTCGACGGAGAACTCCGCAGCGCGCACCCGCCCATTCGCGGCAAGCCGCGCCGCCGTCGACGGCTCGGTGAGCAGACGAACGATTGCTTTTCCCAGGCCGACGGGGTCGCGCGCATCCGCGAGCAGGCCCGATTCGCCGTCGATCACCACTTCGGGAATACCCCCGGCGCGCGTAGCGGCAATCGGCACTCCGAACGCGAGCGCGTCGAGCAGCACCGAGCCCATGCCCTCTTCGCGCGAGCTGAGACACGCTACGTTCGCCGCCGCAAGAATCGCATCGGCGTCCGGGCGGAAGCCGGCAAGGTGCACGGTACCTTCGAGCGAAAGCGCGCGAATCTCGCGCCCCACGTCACCGCGCAACGGCCCGTCACCAAGCATCATTGCCTGGACATCAGGGACCGAGGATCGCGCGTGGGCTATGGCTCGAACGAAATTGACTGGATCCTTGTGGCCGACGAGTTGGGCGACTTGAACCACGAGCGGCACACCCGCATTTACGCCGCACGAGGCGAGCGTCTCCGCGCTCGCCGGCACCATCGTGCGGCTCAAGTCGACGCCGTCGGGCACGATCGCAATTGTGCCCAGCGGTATGCCGCAGTCGGCGAGCACGTTGCCGACGGCGCGGGACACCGCGATGACCGACGCCGCACGACCGTACTTCCAGCGGGTCGCCGCATTGGGCCGCAGTCGGAAGTCCACGCGCCGTGCGGCGACGAACGGCACATTCAAACCCAGCGTCGCGAGCGCCGCCAGACCCACGGCATGTCCCGTATGGGCGTGCACGATGTGGATTCGGCGATGACTGATCTCGCGGCGCAATCGCCACACGGCGCGAAGATCCACCTCGGAGACCGGATTACACGATATGGTGTCCAGCGCGGCATCCGTGGCGCGCTGCCGCAACGGCTCACCATCGCGCGCCGCGACCACCGAAACGTGGCCGCGTCGTTGCAGCTCGCGCGCGAGCCACAATACCTGTCGCTCGCCGCCTCGCCAGCCGCGCTCCGTGTCGATGTGCAGTACTCGAAGGCTCACGACGCGCAACTTCCGCGGTCCAACGGCGCCGCGCAAGCGGAGCGATTCGTTGCGCTCACAGGACCCGCGGTATGAGCGAACCAGCCGGAGTACGCCGCGTACTCCTCGTTGCGCTCGACAACCTCGGCGATCTCGTGTTCGCGTCCGCGCTGACACCGGCATTGCGCGCGCGCTACCCCGAGGCTGCGATCGACGTCTGGTGCAGGCAATACACGGCGCCCATTGCTCGACTCATCCCGCACGTTCGGACGGTCATTGCCGCCGATCCGTTCTGGGCCGTGCCGCCTGGACATCCGCGGCCGCCGGTGATGCCGTTCGTGCGGAGTATCGCCGCGGTCCGGCGCAACCGCTACGATCTCGCGGTGCTCAGCCAGGCGCCGTGGCGATGTGCCGCCGCGGTGTACGCAGCCGGTATTCCCCGGCGCGTCGGTTTCGCTCGACACCGCAATGAGCGATTTCTCACCGACGTCGTGGCCGCCGAAGATGCCGGGCGGCCCGTCGTGCAGGAGCAGGCACGCCTCCTCGCCGTATTGGGCATCACGTCTGTCGAGGCTCGGTACCGGCTCGATGCGGCGGCGCTCGACGATCGCCGCCGCGCCATTGCGGGACAGCTGCCGAGCCGGTTCGTCGCGTTCCACCCGTTCGCGGGTGCGCGGAACCGTTGCGTGCCACTCACTGAGTGGAGCCAGGTGGCGTTCGCACTCGAATCGCGGCGGATTCCGGTGCTTTGGATCGGCACCACCAACGAATTGAACGAACTGCGATTCTCACACACGCACCCCAAGGGTGTGTACGTGGACCAAGTCGGCGACGGTTCGCTGGCGACGACGGCGGCGGCGCTGTCGCTCGCCGCCGCATTTGCCGGTCACGATTCGGGGCCGCTGCACATTGCCGGAGCGCTCGGCGTGCCGGTGCTCGGTGTGTACACGCCCGGCCAGCCGGCACGCACGTTCCCGCAAGGCATTGGCACGTCTCGCATGATCGCGCGGCCGTCACCGAGCGACGTGGACGCAGGAACCATACTGCGCGAGCTGGAGGCCCTCGGTCTATTTTCCGTAGCATGATTGAAGCCTCTTTGCGCCGCGTTTGCGTCGTGATGATGAGTGCCGTGGGCGACGCGGTGCACGTGCTGCCCGTGCTGGAGGCCCTCAAGCGAAAAGCCCCGCACGCCCACATCACGTGGGTGCTGCAGCCCGGCCCCGCGGCCCTCGTCCGCGGCCACCGTTCGGTCGACGAGGTCGTGCTGTTCGATCGGACGCGCGGTTGGCATGCGTTCGCCGACGTGCGCCAGCAGCTCGCCGCCCGCGAGTTCGACCTCGTGATCGATCTGCAGGTGTACTTCAAGGCCGGCATCGTGACCGCGTTCACCCGCGCGCCAGTCAAGCTGGGCTTCGATCGCGCGCGCGCGCGGGACTTCAACTGGCTCTTCACGACCCATCGCATTCCGCCGCACGCGCAGCAGCACGTTCAGGATCAGTATTTCGAGTTCCTGACGGCGCTCAATGTCCCACACGAACCGGTCACGTGGGCGCTCGGCCCCTGGGACGACGAGCGTGAGGCGCAGCGGAGCTTTCTCGACAAGTTCGATCGCCCGATCGCCTCGATCGTCGTCGCTACGAGCAAACCGCAAAAGGATTGGCTGCCCGATCGTTGGGCGCAGGTCGCCGACTCACTCTGGTACGATTTCGGGCTCCAGCCCGTGCTGGTCGGCGGGCATTCCGCGCGCGAGCTCGCCGCCGAGCAGATGATCATGCGGCGCGCGACGCGTGCACCGTATTCTGCCCTCGGCAGCGGGCTGCGGAATCTCGTTGGGATTCTCGACGGTTCGGCGCTGGTGCTGTCGCCCGACACGGGCCCGCTGCACATGGCCGTTGCCCTCGATCGACCGGTCGTGAGCCTGATGGGCTACACGAACCCCAAGCGCACCGGCCCGTATCGAAAATTCCACGATCTCATCGTCGACGCGTACGGCGAGCCGGGCGAGCACTATCCGGTCAGCATGGAGAATCGGCGAGATCGCATGCCGTCGATCTCCGTACGTGACGTGCTGGATCGTGTCGAGCGATGGCGCGCCGCGTATCAGCCGGCCGTGATCGGGCCGAACGAGTAGTCGAGTCCAAGCGAGCGACAGAGTCTCACCAGGCGATTGAGCGCGAGCCCCATGACGGCGAAGTAGTCGCCATCGATGCGGTCGACGAGCGTCGCGCCAAACCCCTGGATGCCGTAGGCGCCGGCCTTGTCCATCGGCTCGCCGGTGTCGATGTACCGCTCGATCTCGTCATCGTCGAGCGCGCGAAAGGTCACGCTCACCTCCTCCAACCCGGACGCGACGCGTCCCTGCCACCGCACGGCGACCCCCGTCATGACGACGTGGGAGCGACCACTCAGCCGCTTCAGCATCTCGCGCGCGTGCGCACGATCGCGCGGCTTGCCCAGCACACTGCCGTCGATCACGACGATCGTATCGCTCCCGATCGTCACCGCACCGTCCTCGTCGATCGCGCTCGCCTTTTCACGGGCGAGACGCTCGGCGTGCGCCGATGGGCTCTCGTGCGGCAGATACCGCTCGTCGATGTCGGCCGGCCGGACCTCGTGCTCGATACCGATCAGCTCCAGCAGGTCGCGCCGACGAGGCGAGGCCGACGCGAGGATCACGCGAGGTCGCATCAGCGCTCGAGCCACAGCGTCACCGGGCCGTCGTTCACCAGCTCGATTTGCATCGACGCACCGAAGATCCCCGTTTCCACGGGGAGGCCGCTGTCGCGCAGGCGCGCGATGAAGCGTTCGTACAGGGGGACCGCCTGCTCGGGTCGCGCCGCCTCGATGAAGCTCGGACGGCGCCCTTTGACCGAGTCTCCGTACAGTGTGAATTGCGACACCACGAGTAGCGCGCCACTCGCTTCGGCGATCGATCGATTCATCTTGTCGTCTTCATCGGGGAAGATGCGCAGCCCCACGATCTTGTCGGCCATCCACGCGAGCTGATCTTCGCCGTCGCTATGCGTGAACCCAACGAGGAGAACGAGCCCACGGCCGATTCGGCCGGTTACCTGCCCGCCCACGCGCACCTCGGCGCGCGCGACCCGCTGGAGAAGGACTCGCATGACGAGCGGGTAACATAGCGGGCACAATGCACGAGCGCGCCGTGCAGTGCACGGCGCGCCCGTTCGCGGAACAAGAGTCTGGGTCTTACGCGGCTGCGCTCGTTGCCGCCACCTGGTGCACCAACTCGACGTCGATCGTAAGCTTCACCTCGTCGCCCACCATCACGCCGCCACTCTCGAGCGCCTGGTTCCAGATGAGACCGAAGTCGTGCCGGTTGATCTTGCCGCTCGCGCTGAAGCCCGCGCGCTCGTTGCCCCACGGGTCTCTCGTGCGGCCCTCGAGGTTGGCGGTGACCGCGACTTCTCGCGTCACGCCGCGGATCGTCAGATCGCCAACGACACGGAAGTCGCCGTGGATGTCGCCCTCGATGCGCTTGCTCACGAAGTGCATCGTGGGATGGTTCGCGACGTCGAAAAAGTCCGGCGACCGCAGGTGATTGTCGCGCATGTCCTGCCGTGTGTCGATGGAGGCCACGTCGACCGTCACTTCGACCTTCGACTTCTCCGGATGCGTTTCGTCGACCGTGACCGTACCGGACACGGCGCCAAAGCGCCCTCTGACCGTCGCGATCATGAGATGCCGGACCGCAAAGCCGATCTCGGCGTGCGAGGAGTCGATGGTCCAGGTGGTGATTGTATCGCTCATTGTTCCGCTCTCCCGAAAGGGATGGTTATGGTCGGTGGATTGGTTTAGTTCGCTACTAGAAAGTGCATCTATGAATCGTTTTGGCAAAAAAAAGACCTACCGAATTGCACGCGCCAGGCTTTCGATGGCTCGCCGGTCGTCCTCGCCAAGCTGCGCCGCGAATTCCGCATTCAACTTCGCAACCTCCTCAGCTGCATTGGTTTGGCGTACTCTGCCGCTCTCGGTGATCTCCGCGTTGATGCTCCGGCGATCAGTTGGGCACTGTACGCGGCGAACGAGGCCGTCTGCCTCGAGGCGATCGACCAGCTGAGTCATGTTCGACCGCACACAGCTGACCCGAGAGGCCAACTCGCCCAAGGCCAGCGGCTTGCCAGCGTTCACAAGCTCGGTCAGGACGGAGAATTTGGCCGTGGAGAGTCCGGCTCGGCCAAGCGCCGCTTCCAGCCTGTCCTCGAGCGCGTGCGCCGCATGCAACACGGAGAACAGCGCCATCGAGTTGTCTGAAGATGACGGGTCGGCAGCCATATCGTTCATGGCTGAATTATATATGATATGAACGACCAGGTCAAGCCGCCGATTCCGTGCAGCCGCTGCGACAGACCGAGCCCGTCCGTGCTGACCTTCCCCGCCCCTACTCCACCGTCACCGATTTCGCCAGGTTGCGCGGCTGATCGACGTTGAGTCCGCGCTTGACCGCGATGTAGTACGCGAGGAGCTGGAGCGGGATCACCGTCAGGATCGGGTACAGCATGTCGATCGTCTGCGGTACCCGGATCTCGTGGTCGATCATGCCATCGAGCACGGGCTCGTGCTGGCTCGTGATGCAGATGACTCGCCCGCCGCGCGCTTTGACCTCCTGGATGTTCGACACGAGCTTGTCGAACACCGCGTCGTGCGGCGCAACGAACACCACCGGCATCTCGGAGTCGATCAGCGCGATCGGGCCGTGCTTCATCTCTGCCGCCGGATACCCCTCGGCGTGGATGTAGCTGATCTCCTTGAGCTTGAGCGCTCCCTCGAGCGCGACCGGGAAATTGTAACCTCGGCCGAGGTACAGGAAGTTCGTCGCGTCCTTGAAGCGTTCGGCCAGCTCTTCGATTTCAGGCGCGCGGTCGAGAATCGACTGAATCTGCTCCGGCAGCGCGAGCATCGCCGAGGCGACCTCGCGTCCCTGCACTACTGACATCGTGCGCAGGCGGGCGAGCTTGAGCGTGAACAATGCGAGGGCGATCACCTGGCTCGTGAATGCCTTGGTGGAAGCGACGCCGATTTCCGGCCCGGCATGCAGGTAGATGCCGCCGTCGTCCTCGCGCGCGATCGTCGAGCCCACGACGTTCACCAACCCGAGCGTCTTGGCGCCGCGACGCTTTGCCTCGCGCATTGCGGCCAGCGTGTCCGCCGTCTCGCCCGACTGCGACACGACGACGCACAGCGTTTTGTCGGTGACGATGGGGTTGCGATAGCGGAATTCTGACGCGTACTCGACGTCGCACGGGATACGCGCCAGCTCCTCGATGTACATCTCGCCGATCAGTCCCGAGTGCCAGCTCGTGCCGCACGCCGTAATGATGATCTGGTCAAACGACTGCAGTTCCTCCTTGGAGAGATTCAGGCCGCCCAGCTTCGAGAATCCTTCGTCGACGACGAGGCGGCCGCGCATGGTGTTCTGGATCGTTTGCGGCTGCTCGAAGATCTCCTTCAGCATGAAGTGCTCGAAGCCGCCCTTCTCGATCTCGTCGAGCGACCAGTCGATCCGGCTGACGCCCTTCGAGACACGGCGTGCGTTGAGGTCGAGCACCTCGTAGCCGTTCTTCGTGAGCACGCCCATCTCGCCATCGTCCAGGTACACGACCTGCCTGGTGTGCTGCAGGATCGCGGCGGCGTCGCTCGCTACGTAGTACTCGTTGTCGCCAAGGCCGATGAGCAGCGGACTGCCGTTTCGCGCGCAGACGATCTTGTCGGGGTCACGACTCGAGATGACGGCAATGCCGTACGTGCCCTGTACCAGGTTGAGCGCGTCGATCACTCCGTCCTCGAGCGGGTCGCCGTCCATCGCCGCCTCGATCAGGTGCGCGAGCACCTCCGTGTCAGTCTCGGACTTGAACGTATGCCCCTGCATCTGGAGCATCTTTCGCAGCGCGCTGAAGTTCTCGATGATGCCGTTGTGGACGACGGCGATCTCGTTCTTGCAGTCCACCTGCGGATGCGCGTTGCACTCGTTGGGCGCGCCGTGGGTGGCCCAGCGCGTGTGGGCGATGCCGACCGATCCGTGAATCGGATTGCCGTTCACGACCGACTCGAGCATCGAGATCTTGCCTTTGGCCTTGCGCGTCTCGAGGCCATGTCCATTGCTCATCGCGATGCCCGCAGAGTCATAACCGCGGTACTCGAGACGCTTGAGCCCCTCGATGAGCAGCGACGTCGCGCCACGATTCCCAACGTATCCAACGATTCCACACATGTGATGAGTCCTTGATCAGTTGGTGCTGCTCAGCGCGTCCAATGGCTCCCGAGACCGCCTGACTAGCTCGTGCGCCTCGGCGCCGGTCGGTGCTTCGGCAATGACCCGCACGATTGGTTCCGTCCCGGATGGTCGCACGTGTACCCAGCGATCCGGCCACGACAGCCGCAGGCCGTCCTGCGTATCGACCGCACCGTCCGGAAAAGCCCGACGCAAACTCTGGTACACCACGTCCAACTCGGCGTTGGGCCGGTCGAGCTTGTCTTTGACGATCACGTACCGCGGCAGTTCGGCGACGATGTCGGAGAGCGGCTTGTCTTCCTCGTGCAGCAACTGCAGCAACAGTGCGGCGCCCACAGGTGCGTCCCGACCGAGATGCACTTCGCTCAGGATTACACCGCCGTTCCCCTCACCGCCGACCGGCGCCCGCTCGTCGCGCATCCGGACGGCCACGTTCACCTCGCCCACGGGTGCGCGTATGACCGGGACATTTGCTCGAGCGGCCACATCATCGACGATCCGGCTGGTCGAAAGGTTCGTGACGACGGGTCCGGATTGATGCCGGAGCACGAGCCGCGCGGCCAGCGCCAGCGTGTAGTCTTCCCCAATCGCAGTCCCCGCGTTCGATACCAGCGCCAGACGGTCGACGTCCGGATCGACGGCGAAGCCGACTGCCGCACCCGCATCGCGCACGAGTCGTTCCAACTCGCCCAGGTTCTCGGCCACTGGCTCCGGCGGCCGCGGAAAGCGGCCGTCGGTCTCCATGTTGATCGCGGTGACCCGGCAGCCCAGGCGCTCGAGCAGCAACGGCATGATCGCCGCGCCGGCGCCTCGTACGCAGTCGAGCGCCACGGAAAAATGCCGCGAGCGAATGCCGTCGACGTCGAGGTACGGTATCGCCATGACACGATCGATGTGTCGCGAGATCGCACGGTCGTCCTGCTCCACGCGGCCGAGCCGGTCCCACGAGGCGCGCGGGATACCGCGATCGACGAGCGCGCGCATCTCGATTCCTTCGCTTGCCTCCAGGAACAGGCCGCTCGGTCCGATGAACTTGAGCGCGTTCCACTCGATGGGATTGTGGCTGGCCGAGATCATCAGTCCGCCGGCTGCATGATGGTGCTCGACGGCCAACTGACATGTTGGCGTGGTCGTGAGCCCGATGTCGATGACGTCGCATCCGACGGATTGGAGGGCCGACACGACGACTCGGTGAAACATCGGGCCTGACACTCTGCTGTCGCGTCCGACCACGATCGCCCTGGACTCGCCGCGCGCAGCCGCCCACGCGCCGAATGCGGCCGCGTAGCGCGCCACGACTTCCGGCGTGAGACCTTCGCCCACGCGGCCGCGAATTCCGGAGACGCTCACCATCAGCCCGTCGTTCGACGCCATCTCCCCTGTCTCCCGTCCGTTCGAGTGGCCGAAACCTAACCATCGGCCGCCATGCCGGCGTCGCGCGCGTTATCTTCCGCTCACACCCATCAGACGAGACTCGGCATGACGCGCGTGTTCGACGAGGATCTCACGGCGGGCTTTGGCACCCGGGCCATTCACGCCGGCCAGCGCCCGGAACCGCTCGCCGGGGCGATCATGACCCCGGTCTACCTCACCTCGACGTACGTCCAGGAAGGGCTGGGCCACAACAAGGGTTACGAGTACGCTCGCGGGAAAAACCCGACACGAGAGGCCTTCGAGCGCAACGTCGCCACGCTCGAGAACGGCCGGCACGGGTTCGCCTTCTCTAGTGGCATGGGATGCATCGACTCGATCATGAAGCTCTTCCGCGCCGGCGACCATATCGTCTGCGCGGAAAACGTCTACGGCGGGACGTTCCGGCTGTTCGACAAGATCCTCCAGCACATGGGGCTGTCGTTCAGTTACGTCGACACGCGTGACCCGCAGCGCGTCGCCGACGCGATGACCGCTGCGACGCGCGCCGTGCTTGTCGAGACGCCGAGCAATCCGCTGATGCGGCTCACCGACATCGCCGCGGTCGGCGAGCTCGCGCACCGTCGCGGCGCGCTGTTGATCGTGGACAACACGTTCGCGTCACCCTTTTTCCAGCGCCCGCTCGACCTGGGCGCGGACATCGTGTTCCACTCGACCACCAAGTACCTGAACGGCCACAGCGACATGATCGGCGGAATCGCGGTCGTTCGGGACGACGGGCTTGCCGAGCGGTTGCAGTTCATTCACAATGCGGCGGGCGCCGTGGCGGGACCATTCGATTCGTGGCTTGCGCTTCGCGGCACGAAGACGCTTCACCTTCGCATGCGCCAGCACGACGCCAACGGTCGCGAAATCGCCAAGTGGCTCGCCGAACAGGTGGGCCATGAGAACGTGTACTACATCGGCCTGCCGACCCATCCGCAATACGACCTTGCGCGCCGGCAAATGTCGGGCTTCGGGGGCATGATCAGCGTCGAGCTCGGTACGCGCGAGCGTGCGGCGCACGTGCTCGAGCGTGTTCGCGTCTTTTCGCTCGCCGAGTCGCTGGGCGGGGTCGAATCGCTCATCAGCCAGCCGGCAGGCATGACCCACGCCTCGGTGCCGCCCGAGAGGCGGGCCGCGCTGGGCCTGACCGATGGGTTGGTCCGCCTGTCGTGCGGCGTGGAAGACGTGGGGGACCTGCTCGCCGACTTGGAGCAGGCGTTCGAAGGCCTGCCGGGCCAGGGCAAGCACGCAGCCAGCGGGGGTCGTGGGGCGTCGGCGGGGGGAACGAAGTCGAGCCGCGACACCATCGGGAGCGCCGCACCGTAGGATTGTGCGGGCCGCCCGGCTTTCCACATTCCTCTTCCCGCTTCCCTCATTCCGCCATGCCAAACCGCGTTCAGCTCGTCCAGATCTCGTCGCGCGCGTGGGAGCATCCCGCCGACCGCGCGGCGCTCAACACCCTCCGCGCGATTCCAGGATTCGACGACGTCATCCGCAAGGTCGCAGGGTTCTTTGGAGAGCGCGGGATACGCCAGCTTTTTCTGGGCGACGCGGTCAAGGTCACGGCCGGCCAGCGTCCAAAGATGAACGCGATGTGGACCGAAGTGCTCGAGACGCTCGATTGGCCCGAGCGCCCGGAGTTGTACGTGAGCCAGACGCCGATCGCCAACGCGATGGCCGTCGGCTTCGACAAGCCGTTCGTGGTGATGCATTCGGGTCTGCTCGAGATCCTCGACGAGGACGAGCAACGCGCGATCCTCGGCCACGAGCTCGGCCACATCATGAGCGGCCACCCCACGTACACCACGATCGCGATCATCCTGATGTACTTCGGCGTGAGCAATCTGCCGTTCATCGCCGCCGCGGCACTGCTGCCGTTCCAGCTCGCGATCCTCGAGTGGCACCGCAAGAGCGAGTTCTCGTCTGACCGCGCGGGACTGCTGGCAACCCAGGACCTCAACGTGGTGATGGCCGCCGAAATGAAGCTGGCCGGCGGAAAATCGTATGGCGACGATCTCCGAGTCGAAGAGTTCATTCGCCAGGCCGAGCAGTACGAGACCGGTGGAGACGCCTGGGACACGGTGTTGAAGATCTTGAATACAGTGATGCGCACGCATCCCATGCATACCGTTCGCGCCGCCGAATTGCTGCGCTGGCACCGCGCCGGCGGCTACGACAAGATTCTCAGCGGCGATTACGTTCGCCGCGGACCCAATGAGGGCGAGCAGCCGCTCAAGGAAGACTTCGTGGACGCCGCGGGCTACTACGGAGAAAAGACCCGCGAGACGGTGAATCAGTTCAAGGACGGGCTCAAGAGCGCCAAGGACGCTGTCACGTCGGCGTGGCGCAATCGGTGAGCGTTCTGATCGTGGGCGGCGGCGGGCGCGAACATGCGCTCGCCTGGCGCCTGCGCCAGGAAAATCCCACCGCGCGAATCCTGTCGGCGCCGGGCAATCCCGGGATCGCCGAACTCGCGGAATGCGTATCGGTGGCCGCGACGGACACCGACGGCCTGCTCGCGCTTGCGCGGCATGAAGGCGTAGACTGGACGCTGGTGGGACCGGAGGCGCCGCTCGCAGCTGGGGTGGTGGACGCCTTTTCCGCTGCCGGAATGCCGATCTTCGGCCCGACGCGCGCGGCAGCGATGCTCGAGACCTCCAAGGCGTTCTCGAAGAAGCTGATGCTGGACGCTTCGGTCCCGACCGCGCGCGCCACGGCTTGTACTGACCTAAAGAGCGCCGAGCGCGCGATCGACGCGCTGGGTGCGCCGGTCGTCATCAAGGCGTCGGGGCTCGCGGCAGGCAAAGGCGTGATCGTCTGCCAAACGGCGGAGGACGCCCGCGTGGCCGCGCGATCGATGGTCGAGCAGCACGCGTTCGGCGATGCCGGCGCGACGATTCTCGTCGAGGAGTTCATGCAGGGCGAGGAGCTGTCGCTGTTCGTGCTGACCGATGGGGTGCGCGCGGTGCCATTGCCGGCCGCTCGTGACCACAAGCGTCTGCTCGATGGCGATCGCGGTCCGAACACCGGCGGAATGGGCGCGTACTGCCCCGTGTCGCTCCCGGACCCACCGGAGTCGCTGGTCGACGAGGTGCTCGACCGCATCGTGCACCCGACGCTCGAAAAGATGCGCGAACAGGGGACGCCGTTCGCAGGACTGCTGTATGCCGGCCTCATGCTGACCTGCGACGGGCCAAAGGTGGTGGAATTCAACTGTCGGTTCGGCGATCCGGAAACACAGGCCGTGCTGCCGGCCATCGATCCGGCGCAGCGGCTCTCGGACGCAATGGCGGCGATCGCGCGCGGTGAGCGACTGTCGGAAACGATTCGCTTCGACCTGACACGATCAGCGGTGACGACGGTTTTGGCGAGCGCCGGATACCCGGAGCGGCCGCGCACCGGTGACTCGATCATCATTCCGCCGATACCGCCGGACGTCCTCGTTTTCCACGCCGGAACCAAGCGTGACGCGAGCGGCGTGCTCGTGACCGCCGGGGGCCGCGTGCTTGCCGTCACCGGATTGGGAGAGACGTTCGAGGAGGCCCACCGATCGAGCCTCGATTTCGCCAGTGCCGTGACGTTCAACGCCAAGCAGTTCCGCACCGACATTGGGTGGCGCGAGCTGGCGCGCCGTGCCGGAACTCCCTGAGACCGAGACCATTGCGCGCGATCTCGACCGCGAGATCGCCGGCCGGCGCATCGTCGGCATTCGAGTCATTCACGCCGACGTTCTGCGGGCTGTCACCAGGCATGCGCTCGCGCGCCGGGTGCGCGGCGCGACCATCGATCGCTGCTGGCGGCGCGCCAAGCTCGTCGTTCTCGATCTATCCACCGGTGACCGGCTCGTCGTTCAGCCACGATTCACCGGAGCCCTGCTGATCGACGCCGGCACCCTCGCCGAGATCGAACGCCGGTACACGACGGTCGAGTTCGCGCTCGACGACGAGCGCGCGCTTCGCTATCGCGACATTCGCCGCCTGGGCACCGTGTCGTTGATGTCCGCTGACCAGTTCGCACGGTACGCATCGGCATTGGGCACGGAACCACTTGACCAGACTTTCACCGCACCGCATCTATCGGCACTTGTTCGGGGCCGGCGACAGTCAGTCAAGAAGGTGTTGATGGATCAGCGGATCATTGCGGGCGTGGGCAACATCTACGCGAACGAGGCGCTCTGGCGAGCGCGAATCGATCCGTCGCGCGCCGCCGGCGATCTCGACGAGGCGAACGTGTCCGCCCTGCGCGAGGCGCTCACCGGCGTACTCCGGGAGTCGATCGCGCATCGCGGGACCAGCTTTCGCGACTATCGCGACGCGAGCGGCGCCCGCGGCGGCTTCGTCGACCACCTGGCAGTCTACGGCCGGGCCGGTGAACCGTGTCCTCGGTGCGGCCGCCGACTGATCGGTACGCACGCCATCGATGGACGCATGACCGTGCTATGCGCGCATTGTCAAAGGTAGCCCTGCTCCGTCCGCCCGCGTCCGACGAGCTGCTCGCGGAACTGCATGCGCACGTCCGCGCGAACGCCGGCGACCGCCCGGGCGTCTACCGCATGATTGCCAGCGACGGCGAGATCGTCTACGTCGGCAAGTCGAAGCGGATCCGATCGCGACTGCTCAGCTACTTCCGCTGTGCCTTTCCGGAGGAAAAAGGCGCGCGGATTCTGCGGGAGGCGGCGCGCATCGAATGGGAGTACGTGCCGAGCGAATTCGCGGCGCTCCTCGCCGAGCTCAGACTCATCAAGCGATATCGGCCGCGATTCAACGTCGCCATGAAGCGCGACGCGCGGAACCACTGCTTCATCAAGATCACGAAGCGTCCCGCGCCAAAGCTCGTCGTGGTTCGTGGGCCGGGGCAGGATGATGCCGCGGTGTACTACGGTCCGTTCATGGGCGCCCTCGGCGTGAGCGAGGCGCTGCGCGAACTGAACGACATTCTTGGCCTCCGCGACTGCGCCACGGACCAACGGATGCACTTCGCCGACCAGTCGGAGTTGTTCGAAACGCTACAGCGGACGCCGGGCTGCATCAGGTACGAGGTGAAGAAATGTCTTGGGCCGTGTGTCGGCGGCTGCACCGTGCAGCAGTACGACCAGCGGCTCGCCATGGCGCGCGCCTTTCTCGACGGGGCAGACGATGGCCCGATCGAATTGCTGAAACGGGACATGGAAGCGGCGAGCGAGCGACTCGAGTACGAGCGGGCGGCGGTGCTCCGCGACAAGCTTCGCCGCCTCGAGGCCCTCCGCGGCCAGTTCGCGCGACTCCGCTTCGCGGTCGAAACTCTGTCGTTCGTGTACACGGTGCCCGGCTACGAAGGGGCCGACCGGGTCTATCTCATCCGCCGGGGCCGGGTTCGCGCCGAGCTCGATCGCCCGAGCTCGCCGGCCGATGCGGCGCGGCTGCTCGGGTTGGTCGAGGAGGTCTACACGCCGGTCGAGCGTGACAGCAGTCAAATTCCTACACACGAAATCGACGAGTTGTTGCTGCTGTCCTCCTGGTTTCGTCGTTTTCCTGGAGAACTCGAGCGGACAAGCGCCACCGGCGGCATTGCTCCGCTCGCCGTCGCATCCTGATTTCGCGACGCTCCGCATGGTCGGTCGGCCGGCCCGCGACTGGCGCGCCTTCTGCATTACTGCTCGCACGCGTCAACGCGTACGACAAACCGCGGAGCAATGATGGCGACGACCTCCTGGCAACCCACGACCTTGGTGCAATGCGTGAGCACGAAGCCGTGGCTCGTGTATCCAGGATGTGACGAGCCCGGCGGATGCCACGACTTGACGCTCGGGAAGATCTACGAGATGCTCGGCGTCGAAGGACAAGGCGCGTTCTACCGCATCATCGACGACTCGGGCGAAGACTACCTGTATCCCATCTCGCACTTTCGAGTCGTCTAAAGCCGCACGCCGCGTGCGGCTTTCCGGAATCACACAGCCAGCTTGACCAGCTCGACGTCCACCGCGGCGTCGCGAATCGTCATGCGCGCCACGCTCGGTGCCAGGTCGAACCGTCGCGGTCCGGCAGCGCCTGGGTTCACGACCCAACGTCCGGCAACGTTGACGACCAGCGGCTTGTGCGTGTGGCCGTAGACGATGACGTCGGCATCGTACGCGGCGAGCAGCTTGTCAGGGGTCGGCGATCCGACTTCGTTCCCGTGACTCACGTGGACGCGTACGCCGCCGATCGTTTCCTCGAGGCTCGCCGCCAGCCGCGGATGACCCGGCGGATCCGTGTTGCCGTACACGGCGCGGACCGGCGCGATCTGCTCGAGCTCGATCAGAATGTCATCGCTGCCGACGTCGCCGGCGTGAAAGATCAGCTCGACGCCGGCGAGCGCCTGGTGCACGTCGGGACGCAGCAGGCCGTGCGTATCGGAGATGAGGCCGACGACGTGGGACCCGCCGGCGCTCATCGCGGATTGCCGCCACTCCAGCGCGCGACCAGGTCGTGCTCGACTCCGAGATGATCAAGCACGCGGGCCACGATGAAGTCGACGAGATCCGCGACGCTCTGCGGACGGTGGTAGAACCCGGGCGCCGCGGGCATGACGATCGCCCCGGCCCGCGTGACGCGGAGCATGTTCTCGAGGTGGATCTCGCTCAGCGGAGTCTCGCGCGGCACGAGGATGAGTGTTCGCCGCTCCTTGAGCGTGACGTCCGCCGCGCGTTCGACGAGCGAGCGGGACGCGCCGATCGATATCGCGGAGAGCGTGCCCATCGAGCATGGACAGATCACCATTCCAGCGCTGAGCGCCGATCCGGACGCCGGCCCGGCGCCACGGTCGCCGTCGTCGAACACGGTCACGTACCGCTTCCAATCGCCACCCACCTTGTCACGCAGCGCGTCCACCGAACCGATGCCAAGCTCCGTGTCGAGCAGACGCAGGCCGTGGCTCGAGACGATGAGTTGGACCGGCCGCTTGGCGCGGACGAGCGATTCGAGCAGCCGAACGGCGTATGGAGCGCCCGAGGCCCCCGTAATCGCGACGACGATGGGCCGCTCGCTCATCCGAGAAGCCGAGTGAGTGCGTAGGTGACCGGCCTCGCGTGCAACAGGCGCTCGAGGAGCACGCACGCGAAGAAGACGATGCTGATGACGCCGTTCATCGTGAAGAACGCCGCATCGAGCCGCGAGTAGTCGTTGGGTTTGACCAGCGAATGCTCATAGACGAGCAGCGCCGCCGCCACGATGACGCCCACCGCGTAGAAGGCCCCGCCATCAGTGCCGGCGAACGTCGCGGCGCCGACCATGGCGAGCGACGCCACCGTCCCGATGTGGAGCGCGCGCGCCGCGAGCAGCGCGCGCGGGCCGCCCAGCGCCGCCGGCAACGAGTACAGGCGATGGCGTCGATCGAACTCGATGTCCTGCAGCGCGTACAGCACGTCGAATCCGCCGCCCCACGTGGCCACGGCGAGTGCGAGCGCAATGAGCATCCACCACGGATGACTCCACGAACCGGTCACGGCGAGATATCCGCCCACGGGCGCGATCGACATGCCGACGCCGAGCACGAGATGGCACCAGCGGGTGAATCGCTTGGTGTAGCTGTAGAACATCACCCAACCAAGCGCCAGCGGTGACAGCAGCGCGCAGAGCGGATTGAGCCGCCACGCCGCGTACACGAATACGACCGACGCGACCGTCACGGCTACGACCGCCTCGGTCACGCGCAGCACGCCGCTCGGGATCTCGCGCTGACGGGTGCGCGGGTTCCGAGCGTCGATGTCCCGGTCGACGATGCGGTTGAAGCCCATGGCGGCAAAGCGCGCGCACGTGAACGCGAGCACCACCCAGCCGAGCATCGACCAGGTCACCGGCGCCTGATACGAGGCGAGCACCACACCCACCAGCGCGAAGGGCAGCGCAAAGAGCGTGTGCGGCAGTTTCACGAAATTGACATAGGCGAGCCACCGCGAGCCTCGATGGTCGAAGGTCTGACCTTCGCGCGGCGGCGGCGAACCGTGAGCGGCGCTCGTCATCGCGTAGGTCCCGGAATCCCGAGCGCCGGCCACATCGCGTCTACTTTGCGCCTGGTCGCCTCATCCATCTCGATCACGCCGGGCCACTCCCGGTCGAAACCTTCTTCGGGGAGCTTGCGCGTGGCGTCAAAGCCGATCTTGGAGCCATACGTGAATGCGCGGCTCGAGTGGTCGAGCACGTCCATCGGGCCCATGGTGAAGCGCGCATCGCGCTGCGGGTCGATGTTGTTGAGCGCGACCCACCACGCTTCGTGCGGATCGCGAACGTTCACCCACGAGTCGAGCACGATGAGGACCTTGGCCAGCGACATCAGTCCCTGCCCCCAGAGCGCGTTCATCACCTTGTACGCCTGGCCGGGGTAGTCCTTTTTGATCGAGACGAATACGAGATTGTGAAAGATCCCCTCGGCGGGCATGTGGTAGTCCACGATCTCGGGGATCGTGAGCTTGAGCAGCGGCAGAAAGATGCGCTCGGTGGCGTGGCCGAGATAGAAGTCCTCCATCGGCGGCCGGCCGACGATCGTACAGGGAAAGATCGGCGAGCGGCGCATCGTGATCGCCGTGACGTGCACCTGCGGGTACAAATCGGCCAGCGAATAGAATCCCGTGTGATCGCCAAAGGGCCCTTCGGTGACCAGCGGCTCGGCGGGATCGATGTAGCCCTCGATCACGAAGTCGGCTTCGGCGGGCACCTCGAGATCGCACGTCACCGCTTTCGTCAATGACACGGGATCTCGCCGCAGGAATCCGGCGAACAGAAACTCGTCCACCGTGGGAGGAAGCGGCGCGCTCGCCGAGTACATCGACGGCGGATCGGCGCCGAGGGCGATGCAGACCGGCATCTTCTCGCCGCGCTCGGCCATCTCGCGCCAGTGCGCCGCGCCCACCTTGTGCCGCTGCCAATGCATGGCGAGCGTCGATTTGCCGGTTTGCATGATGCGATACATGCCCACATTGCGGATCCCGCGCTTCGGATCGCGCGTGATGACCATGGGGAACGTGATGTAGGCGCCGCCATCTTCCGGCCAGCACTTCATGAGCGGCAGCGCATCGAGATCGGCCTCGTCTCCGCGCCACACCACTTCCTGGCAGGGCGGAGTGCCGCGTCTCATGCGCGGCGGGAACTTGCCCATCTCGAGCAGCCGCGGCAGGAGCGAGAGCTTGCCGATGAGCCCCTCCGGCACCTTCATCTCCATCATCTTGGTGATGCGTGCGCCGATGTCGTCGAGCGAGTCGACTCCCATCGCCATGCACATTCGGCGCATGGAACCAAAGAGGTTCATGGCAACGGGAAACTGCGAGCGCATCCCGTTCATCAATACCGGCTGCTCGAACAACAGCGCCTTTCCCCCGCCGGGCTGTTTCATCACGCGATCCGCGATCTCGCACAACTCGAGATCGACCGATACCGGCTGGCGGACGCGGACCAGCTCCCCGGCCTGCTCCAGCTGCGCAACGAATTCGGACAGTGTGTCGATCGTCATTCGCGTTCCGCGGCGTGCGGAATGGCGAGCACGGGACATCGAACGGGTTTGGTCACCGCTTGGTTCCGGAGTGAATGGCGGCGATGCCGAAAGTGAGGGACTGCCAGCGTACGTCGGCGAATCCCGCCGACTGCATCCGCGCCGCGAGCTCTTCTTCGGCGGGAAAATTGGCGACGGACCTCGGCAAGTACCGATACGCGGTCGCGTGTCCGCTGACAACGGCGCCAACGCGTGGAAGGATCTGGTGAAAGTAGAGGTGATAGAGACCACGCACGATCGCCGACCGCGGAGTCGTGAACTCGAGGATCACGAAGCGTGCACCCGGCTCGAGCACGCGGCGCACCTCCCGCAGTGCGGCATCGAGGTCGGCTACGTTCCGAATGCCAAACGCCACGGTGGCGCCGGAAACGCTGTCGGCGCGAAGCGGGAGCTCGAGGGCATCGGCCACCACGGGCCCGACGAGCGACCGCGACGCCTTGCCGAGTCCCGCACGAAGCATCGGCTCGGCGAAATCGGCACCGACGACGTGACCACGAAATCCCGGCTGCCGTGACAGCTCGACCGCCACGTCGAGCGTCCCTGCGCACAGGTCGACGTAGGTCCCGGCGGGCGCGCGCTGCCACTCCAGGGTGGCGATTGCCCGGCGGCGCCAGGCTTTGTCGATGTTGAAGCTGAGGAGGTGGTTGAGGAGATCGTACCGTGGGGCGATTTGCGAGAAGATGCGCCGAACGTAGACGCGTTTCGTGTCGCTGTTATCGCCTTCGTTTGCCGAGGCAGCTAGTGCGGCCTCGGTCTCCTCCTCCCACTCGCTGACAGGCATCGAGGAAAGTTGCCCATCGAGAGAGAGTCAAGCAAGCCAAAGCGGCTGGTTTGAGGGTCCCCGCTCACATACTTTTGGTGAGCCGCCAGCGCGCCTCGACGTGCGTTTGCGCCCCAGGCCGAATGCCCCCAGCCCTCGACCTTCTCAACCTCCCGGACGCAGACGTTGTCGCGCTGGCGCAGCAAGGGCGCGAGGCGGCATTCCGCGAATTGATTCGGCGCTACGAGCGGCCGGTCTTTTCGCTGATCTTTCGCATGGTCCGGGATCGGGAGCTCGCCGAAGACCTGGCGCAGGACACGTTCGTAAAGGTCCTCAATCACGTCGACCGTTACCGCGCCGAATTCAAGTTTTCGAGCTGGCTGTTCAAGATCGCCAACAATGTGGCGATCGATCACCTGCGGCGCCGGCAGTTGGAGACCGTCAGCATCGACGGCTCGCCGCATGCCCAAACGAGCGATGCCATCGAAGCGACGTCGTTCGACGTTGCCGTACAGCAGGAATCGGCGCTCGACGAGCTCGAGGCGCGTGAGTTGGGTACCGCGATCGAGCGGGCGATCGCGTCGCTGAGACCCGAGTACCGATCGTGCATCATGCTCAGGCACGTGGAGGGTCGCTCGTACGAAGAGATCGCGGCGACCCTGGACCTCCCTCTGGGGACCGTGAAGACGTATATCCATCGCGCCCGGCACGAGCTTCGCCGGGCGCTTGACCATCTGCGTGAGGACAGCGGGTGACGAGAGTGCGGAAGGGCCCGAAAAGGCCCTGAAACCTACCCCTCGGCCCCGTCGTATTGACCTCCGGAGACTCCATGAATCACAGGCATCTGCTTCCCGACGAAATCGACCTCCTCCTCGACAACGAGGTGGGCTTTGGCGTGGCGCCACTCAAGGCCCACGCTCGCGAGTGTGAGGAGTGCCGAGCGCGTCTCGAGGACGCCCGGCTCGTCCTGACGTCGTTGGAAGCCGCGCCACATTTTGCACCGTCGCACGCCTTCGCTGACCGGATCATGTCCCAGGTGCCGGTCTTCGTGCCCTGGCACGTGACGGCGCGTGACACGGTGGCCCGGTGGCTCCCACAGTCACGCACGGCGCGCATCACCGTTGCGGCGCTCGCCACCTCGGCGGCCACGGTGTTGACCGCAGCCATCCTCTGGATCGCGACCCAGACCGACGTTCTCGTGTTTGCATCGGGGGCCGCGGGCGACGAAGTGCGGAGCCTTCTCCTCTCCGGCACGCATACCCTCCTTGCCGCCGTGTTCGGGGACCAGGTGTCCGCGATGATTCAGGCCGCTGGAACGGTTGGGGTCGTCGCCGCGCTCGCCGGACTGGGCGCAGCGGCCGCGGCGTCGATCGCCGGACTTCGAGCACTCGCCCTCGCATCCAGCCGCCGCAGGGCCTGACCATGCGGGCCCTGCTCATCGTTGCCGCCCTGTCGCTCGGCACATCAGCCCCGGCGCAGAAGCCGGCGGATTCGTCGCGCGGTACCCAGCCGGCTCTGGCAGCGCCGACGGCGCAGGACACGGCCAAGCTCTCCCAGGAGATCGCCCAGCGTCGCGCCGCGGGCGAGACGTACCTGCCCGGAGCGGACCACTTTACCTTCGGCAACCGGACCATCGAGTCGGGAACGCGCGTCGACGGGCCCATTGCGGTCGCCTACGGGAATCTGGACGTCTACGGTACAGTGACCGGTGATGTCGCCAGCCTTCGCGGCGACGTGCGGGTGCACAAGGGTGGCCGTGTGACCGGAAATGCCTGGGCCGCAGCCGGAAGCCTCATCATCGACGGCGGCACCGTCGAGGGCGAAAAACGCTCAGTCACGATGGGCCAATCGACGGCTCCCGCCAAGTCGGTAACCCAACCGCTCACGACCGGCCAGTCGATCAAACTGGTCCTGGGATGGTTCGCACTGCTCGCGATCATCGGCATCGGCGTGATGGTATTCGCCGAACCCAACCTGGACGGCGTCGTCGTCGCGCTCGAGCGCGGATTCGCCCGATCCTTCTGGACGGGGCTGGTCGGCGAGGTGTTGATGCTGCCCGCGCTGCTCGTTCTCGTCGTCGCGCTCGCGATCACCGTGCTCGGCGTGCTGCTCATCCCGTTCGCCATCGTCGCCTACGTGGTCGCCGCGGCCGGCCTGTTCACGCTCGGGTTCCTTGCGGTCGCCCGGCTCACGGGCGGCGCGCTCGCCTCCGACCGTGGAACGACGTCGCCGCGCGGCGTCCATTTGCGCGCGCTCGCCATCGGGCTCGTCGTGTATCTCGGAATCTGGATGCTGGCCGCCGCGTTCACGTGGAGCCCGCTCTTTGGCGCGATTTTGCGTGCGCTCGCCATCGCCCTCACCTGGGTAGCGGCGACAGTCGGACTCGGCGCGACGATCATTTCGCGAGGCGGCACGCAGCGTCCGGGAGTCGGGTCTGCCGCGCGCACAGCGACCGACGAGCTCGCCTGGCAGACTCCAACGCCAGTCGCTGGCGTCGCAGCCTCAGCAAGGCGATCCGTGTCTTCGGTTCAGTAACCGCTCGCGCGCTCTCGCGCGCGTCGGATGGAATACCGCTTGCCTGATCGATGATCGCTATGGTCATCAAGGGCTATCGCGTCGGACCGCTGCTCAAGAAGACCTTTCGCGAGATCGGCGCCGATCACGTGACGACGCTCGCGGCCTCCGCCGCGTACAATTTCTTCTTCTCGCTCTTCCCGCTCCTGCTGTTCCTGGCGCCGCTGGTCGCGCTGATCGGCGACAAGCGGCGGATCATCGGCTGGCTGATGTCTCAGCTCACGTCAGCCCTGCCACCCGAACAGCTGTCGGCTATCCAGCCGATCCTCGAGAAGGTCGTGTTCTCGTCGAGCGCGCCGGGACTGATGTCGATCGGGCTCGCGCTCGCGGCGTGGTCCGGATCGAACATCTTCGGCACGTTGATGGGCGCGCTCAACACCGCGTACGACGTGCAGGAGACGCGCTCCTGGTTCAAGCAGCAATTCATCCGCCTCGGCACGTTCGTGCTCGGCGGCGTGATCGTCGTGCTCTCGACGATCATCTTCCTGAACGGCGAAGGCGTCGTCGATTGGCTTGGCAATTTGCTCCATATCACCGGCGCCGTTCTGCTCGTTTGGAAGCTGCTTCAATTCCCGATCGCCCTGGCCGGGCTCGTGGCGCTCGCCTTCGCGACGTTCTATTTCCTGCCCAACGTCAAGCAGCGAAAATCCCACGTGCTGATCGCGGCGCTGCTGACCACAGCGCTCTGGATCGTCGCGACGCTGCTCTTCCGACTCTACGTCGACCACTTTCCGCCGAACCCGGCGTACGGTCTGATCGGCGGCGTGATCATTCTGCTCACGTGGATGTACTACACGATGTTCGTGATTCTCGTGGGAGGAGAGTTCGCGTCGGAACTGCACCACGGAACAGGCCAGGTTGCACCGGACAAGGGCGCGATCTACGTGGGGCGGGTGGTTAGCGGCAACGGTCCGGGGAGCGCCTCGGTCGCGCGACGCACGTAACGGCGCTCGCGCGTCCGCGCAGCGTCCGGCTAGCGCAGCACGACTCTATCGCCTCGGCTGATGCCCAATGCAGTCGCGGCGTCGCCATCGCGCACCGCGATCTCGACGAAGCCCGTCGATCCGGTCACGGCCACGGGCTCGCCCGGTGCTGCCTCCGAATACGTGTGACGGACCGGAATCCGTCGCGCCCCCAGTTCGATCGTGCCCCCGCGCAAGCCGATGAGGTTCGTCACCGCGTTCCCGAATCGGTCGACGATGATGACCTCGCCCTCGAGCGCGCCGTCCGACCGCCGTGTCGGCTCGGGCGTGCGATGCACGACGGGGCTCGCGGCCAACCGGCCGAGCGCGTCGACCGACGCGCCGCGCGCAAGCGCGGCCGCGGCCGGAGCGAACACATCGCGGCCATGGAACGTCGCAGATGATCGCGCCGGCAGGGGGAGCTCGACGGCGCGCGCACCCGCCACGAGTAACGCGGGCGAGAGCACGCCGTTGTCCGGACCGACGAGGAATCGCCCCTCGCTTCCCACTGCTAGCGCCGCTCGTCTGGAGCCGACCCCCGGGTCCACGACGACGAGGTGAATCGTGCCGGCGGGAAACCGACGCCACACTCGCGCAACGGTGAGCCGCGCTCGCCCGACATCCTGCGGTGGAATGTCGTGGGTGATGTCTACGAGCTCCGCGTCGGGGGCCTCGGAGAGCAGCACGCCTTTCATCTCTCCGACATAGCCGTCGGCGGTGCCGAAGTCGGTCGTCAGTGTGATGATCGGGCGCATGGCTGGGCCGATGACAGAACTCTCAACACGCGGGTGGCGCACGGACGCTGGCGAGCCGGTTGGAACCTCGCGCGCATTCGGCGCGCGTCAACCCCCGCGATCCCGATCATTTGCCCGTCGATCGACCTCCCGGTATGATGGTGCGCAGTTCGCGACAACAACACTGACTGATGCGCCGAACGGCGTGGAGCACTCGCGTGGGTCTCTCGACAATTCTCGTGGCCGCGATGTGCTGCGCATCGCCCGGCGGCGGACAGAAGCCGGCACCGAAGCCGCCGGCGAGCGCGACCACTGTCGCGCGGCAGGGACGCGCGATCTGGTCCAGGCAGCACGCCCGCGCGTGGGCCGATTCCGCTGGCTGGCTCGCGGGCAGCAACTTCATCCCGAGTAATGCGATCAACCAACTCGAGATGTGGCAGGCCGACAGCTTCGATCCGCGCACCATCGATCGCGAGCTCGCCTGGGGCGAGGGACTCGGCTTCAACACGATGCGAGTCTTTCTGCACGATCTGCTCTGGCAGCAGGATTCCGCGGGATTCGTGAAGCGAGTCGACGAGTTCCTCGCGATCGCCGACCGGCATCACATCCGTCCGATGTTCGTGTTGTTCGACGCGGTGTGGGATCCGCTGCCGCACCTCGGCAAGCAGCGGGCTCCGGTCCCGCACCTGCACAACTCAGGCTGGGTCCAGAGTCCGGGCGCGGCGGTGCTCGCCGACACGACGCAGTGGCCCCGGCTGCGAGGGTACGTTCAAGGCATCGTTGGCCACTTCGCCAACGACCGGCGCGTGCTCGCGTGGGACCTGTTCAACGAGCCGGACAACGTGAACCGCCCCGCGTACATCGCGTACGAGCCGATCGACAAGCCGGAGCGCGCGTTCCAGTTGTTGCGAAAGACGTTCGAGTGGGCGCGGGCTGTCAATCCGTCTCAACCGCTCACCGCCGCGCCGTGGAAAGCGGACTGGCTCGACTCGACGCGAATGCTACCCATTACGGCGTTCATGCTCGCCAACTCCGACATCATCACGTTCCACAGCTACGCCGACAGCGCCGCGGTCGAGCGCGAGCTCGCGGCACTCGAGCGCCTGGGCGGGGGACGACCGATCATCTGCTCGGAGTACATGGCGCGTCCGCGCGGGAGCACGTTCGAGAAGATCATGCCGATCTTCGCACGCGAGCACGTGGGCGCGATCAACTGGGGCTTCGTCTCCGGGAAGACGCAAACGATCTACCCGTGGGATTCGTGGAATCGCGAGTACACGTCGGAGCCGAGGCCGTGGTTCCACGATGTGTTTCGCCGTGACGGCACGCCGTACGATTCGGCGGAGGTCGCGTTCATTCGCCGACTCACGCGAAAGCGATAGTGCGAAACTCTGCTTCCGACAGCTCGAGCGCCAGCGCGCCGAGGTTCTCCTGGAGATGCGCCAGTGAGAGCGTTCCGGGAATCGGGAGCATGGCCGGCGATCGCTTCAACAACCACGCGAGCATCACCTGTTGTGGCGTGGCCTGGTGCCGCTTTGCCGTCTCCCGCAGTGCGCGCCCCGGCTCGACGCCCAGCGGATAATACGGCACGAACACGATCCCCTCGCGCGCGCAGTAGTCCACGACGTCATCGTCCGTTCGCTCGGCGACGTTGTACTCGTTCTGCACCGCCGCGATCGGCACCACTGTCCGCGCGCGCTCGATGAGGGGGATGTCTACCTTCGAGACCCCGACTCGCTCGATCGCACCCTTGTCGACATAGTCTTTGATCGCGCCCAGGCTCTCCTCGATCGGCGTCTCGGGGTCGACGCGATGGAGGTAGTAGAGCCCGATGTGGTCGACGCGCAGGCTGGCGAGACTTTGCTCGATCTCGCGCCGAAGGGCCTCGGGTCTGCCGCGGCCGGCGCCGCCGTAGCCGCCCTTCGTAGCGATCACGACGCCCGAGGGCCTGGTCGAAAGTGCGCGTCCAATCGTCTTCTCGCTCTCGCCGCCGGTATAGAGATGGGCCGTGTCGATCATCTGGACGCCGAGATCGACTGCAGAGCGGATGAAGGCGACATCCTCGTCTGTGTCGCGAAGCCGATTCGTGCCCAGCCCTATCCGGTTGATATCGACGTTGCCGAGCCGGACGTGCCGGACCTGGGGAGCAGTGGGGTGCGCGGAGTGCAGTGAGCGGCCCTCGGTGTGCATGCGTGTCACAATCTCGTCGACTCCTTGTTCGGATCGGACGGTTTGGTGCAGGTTGGCTGTGCTTGTTGCCTCGTGAACATTATCCGTGCCCTCGATGAGTACACGCGCTCCTCACTCGGTTCGGCTGGACACAATAGTCACGCTCCAGCCGTGATGCGCTCCCGCACCCTGATCACGTTCCTGCCGATGCTCGCCGCTTGCGTGTCGTTGCCGCCCGCGGCCGGAGCGCCTGCCGGCACAGGCGCGTCCGCTGGGCAGCCGACGCTGGAAGTGCGAACCGTGCGTGCGTCGTCGAACCCGATCCTGTCCGACGGAGCCGACTATACCGCAGATCCCGCCCCGCTCGTCGTCGGCGGAAAGCTCTACATCATCACGGGACGCGATACGGCGAGCCCCGGGGTCAACGACTTCAAGATGCCCGAGTGGCAGATGCTGGAGACCGGCACCGACCCGATGGCCGGACGGTGGATGCACTATCCGCATTTTCTAAAGCCTGAAGCAGTCTTCAAGTGGGCGGCTCCGGGTCGCGCCTATGCCGCGCAGATAGTGCGCGGACCGAGCGGCAAGTTCTATCTGTACGCGCCGGTGGTGTACGCCGCCGCGACGACGAGAGACAAGTTCGCGATCGGAGTCGCCGTCTCGAATACGCCGCTCGGGCCCTGGGTCGACGCGCATCCGGAAGGCCCGGTCGTGTCCCAGTCGTATCCTGCGCCCAACAACATCCAGAACATCGATCCGACGGTGCTCGTCGACGACGGACGCGTCTTTCTCTACTGGGGAACGTTCGGCCGCTTGAAAGGCGTGGAGCTCGAGCGAGACATGGTGACGTTCAAGGGCACGCCGGTGGACGTGCGCACGTTGGACGGATTCTTCGAGGCGGCGTGGCTCTTCAAGCGCAATGGCACGTACTACCTGGCGTATGCGGCGAACACGGCCGGGCCGACCTCCGAATGCACGGAGGCGGTGTACTATGCGTGCATCGCCTACGGCACTTCGCCGTCACCGCTCGGTCCGTGGACCTATCGCGGGGTGATCCTCGATCCGGTGTCATCGACGACGTCGCATCCGGGGATCGTCGAGTACAAGGGAAAGTGGTACATCACGTACCACACGGCCGACGCGAAGAATGGTGGACACTTCCGCCGCTCCGTCGCCATCGACAAGGTCGAGTGGGATGACGGCGTCAGTCCGGCGCGGATCAAGAAGGTGGTCCCGACTGGTGGAGTTCCCGCCGATACAAGGCCAACCGCGAACATCGCATCGCATGCTCGCATCACGGCGTCGAACGCATCCGTCCCCGTGCAGTACTGGTTGCGCGCGGTGAACGACGGCAAGATCCGTCCGGCACCGCTGCCGCCCGACATGTGGGCCACGTGGTCGCCCAAGAACCCGCCGCGGCAGTGGATCATGTATCAATGGGACGAGCCCGAAACGCTCACCGGGTCGAGCGTCCATTTCTGGGGGGACCATCCGGCGGGTTCCGGAATGGGCGTCGCGCCGCCGAAGGCCTGGCGACTGGAATACTGGGACGGCGCAAAGTGGAGCGCGGTGAGCGCCAGCTCGCCGTACACGAGCACCCTCAACGCCGACAACCGCGTCGACTTTGCTCCGGCGACGACGCGCTGCCTGCGCGCGGTATTCGATGCGTCGACGGACGGCGCAAGCTACGCCGCCGTAGCGCTCCAGGAATGGGAAGTGTACTCCACACGCGCGCGGCCGCCGCGGCGACCATCGGTGAAGGGTGCCGCGAAGGCGGATTGTTCCGTGGATGCGCGCTGAGCATCTCACGATCGCACTTCGCATTAGAGATCTCGCAACGAACAGCGCACCGCAGTTCCAGGCCGAGCAGGCGATCGCACGCTCAACCGTCCCGGCGCGCGTGCCCCGCGGCGCAGTGGGTGAATCTACCCACGGCTCCCCCCAACAAGATGGGTGATCCGCCCGAGGCGCCGTCGAGAGCTTCGCCAATAGGTTCGACCCCATGGGACGAACCACCGGCAACTCACTGGTCACCAGGGGCGAACATGACTGACACGGAACAGCACTCCGGATTGGCAGCGACAGGAACCTTGGACAGCCGTCGCGAGGGACCTTTGCCTGCCGAGCGCGTCGTTCGTCGCCTGATCGACGAAGCCTTTGGGCTCGGGAACCTCGAGGTCTGCGATGAGCTCATCGCCGAGGACATGGTGGAACATCAAGACTACGGCCCCGATCACGCCGCGGGCGCCGCCGGCGTGAAGGCCGTGGTGACGTCACTACGGCGCGCGTTCTCCGATTTCAAGCTCGAGATCGAGGACATGGTCGTCGCCGGAAATCTGGTCTGGACGCGCAACGTCGCGACGGGCACAAACGACGGCTCGTATATGGGCCATCCGCCGACCGGTCACACGTTTAGAGTGGATGTTATTGATGTGATGCGCGTCGTCAGGGGGCGCATCGTCGAGCACTGGGGCGTCCCGGATCGTTTGGGAGCGTTGTTTCAGCTGGGGATTATCTCTCGCCCAAACCGTGGGTCACCTAGACCCTAGCAGCGACGGGGCGTGGGGCCCAGATCATCGGCGCTTCGCGTGAGGTAGACGGACGCTCGAATTCTCGAGCTCACAACCTGTCGGTCGGACTCTGGACGCCGAGCCCGCCCCGGTTCACGACATCAGTGAAGATCATCAAATCGACCTCCGCTTCCAGCCTCCTTTTCGCCAAAGCCCGACCATCGCGACACCACGCCCGATCGCCGTCAGCGAGATCACCCACCAGATTCCCGCGCTGCCCCAACGATCCGCCGCCCATCCGGCGAGTGGAATACGCGAGGCCGTGAGTGCCGTTGACGTGATCATTGGCGGCACGGTCTCCCCCGCACCGCCCAGTGCGCCCTCGAGCACGATCTCCGCGCAGACCGCGAGCTGGGAGATCGACGCGATGCGGAGGTACTTGATCGCCTCGGCGATCACGGCCGGATCGTCGGTGAAGAGCGACGCGAATTGCCGCGGAATGCCGAGCTCCAACGCGAACGCGACGACGCCGAGCACGGTGCAGAAGCCGGTGGCGATCCACCCGGCGCGCGCGGCGCGGTCCGGTCGTCCCGCGCCGAGGTTCTGCCCGACCATCGCCGCCGTCGCCGCGCCGAAGCCGACGCCGATCATGAACAGCCAGCTCTCGACCCGGTGGCCAATACCGAGCGCCGCGAGCGCCGGCGTGCCGAATCGCGTGGTCGTTCGCGTGAGCACGACATAGATCAAGCTGAACGTCATTCCGGTCACGGCGGTGGGCAGTCCCACGCGACACACCGCGCGAATCGAGTCCAGGCGAATACGGCCAATGCGCAGCAGCGACCGGCGCGCGGCGATCACCGCGCCGACCACGCAGACGACGCCGCGTGTTCCGATCGTCGCGATCGCGGCGCCGGCGACACCGAGTCGCGGAAAGGGCCCGATGCCAAGGATCAACACCGGGTCGAGCACCAGCGTCACGAGCACGGACGACAGGAGCAGCAGGAAGGGCGTCCGCGTGTCGCCCGACGCGCGGAACGCCGCGTCGACGGCGAAGAAGCCGTAGATGAGCGGCGTACCGAGCAGATATGTGCGCAGATACGTCGTTCCGAGAGCGGTGACCTCGGGAGGCGTTTCCATCACGCGAAAGAGCGATGCGAGCTGGCTCGTGCCCACGAGCGCCACGACGACACCGAGCCCGATCGAGAACGCGAGTGCATCGCCAGCGAGTCTGGCCGCCTCGCCTCCGCGAAGCTCCCCGTGTCGCCGCGCCGCCACTGCCGTGAGCCCCACGCCGATCATCTCGGCGAGTGAGACGATCATCCAGATCCAGAACAGCGACGTCGACACGGCGGCGAGGCCGGCGGCGCCGATTCTCGTACCGACCCAGAATGCGTCGACCGACGAGAACAACGTCATCAACAGGGATGACGCGACCGCCGGGACCGCGACACGCAGAATGGTCGCGCGCAGCGAGCCGCCAACGAGATGCGCCGCCTCGCCCGCTCCGCTAACCGCGACCGGCGCGATGCCTTCGTGCGGCTCGACGGGAAGCGATGCGGTCTGTGCCGGCTCGATCACGAGCCGCTAGCCGTTCGCCGCTGCTCCCACGCGCTCAGTCACGCGCGCCGCGATCTGCGTGAGAGCGCGGGCGGCCGACGATTCGGGCTCCGCTTCGACGATCGGCGCACCGCGGTCACCGCCTTCCATCACGCGAGGATAGAGCGGGATCTGGCCGAGCAGCGGCAGCCCCAGCTCCTGAGCGAGGCGTTCGCCTCCGCCACTGCCAAAGATCGGCGACGGCTTGCCGCAGTGCGGGCATTCGAACCAGCTCATGTTCTCCACGATGCCGAGCACGGGCACGCTCACACGCTCGAACATCTTGACGCCGCGCAGCGCGTCGCCCACCGACACTTCCTGCGGCGTGGTGACGATGATCGCGCCACTGATCTGCGTCGCCTGCACGAGCGTGAGCTGTGCGTCGCCGGTGCCTGGCGGCAGGTCGACGATGAAGTAGTCGAGCGTGCCCCACGCCACGTCGCGAAGAAACTGCGTGATGATCTTCATGATGATCGGCCCGCGCCAGATCGCCGGCTGGTCGCGGTCGATCAAAACGCCGAGGCTGATCACCTTCACGCCGTGCGCCTCGAGCGGCACGATGCGCTCGTTGATCACCATCGGAGGCTCGCTGACGCCCATCATCAACGGGATATTTGGCCCATAGATGTCCGCGTCCATGAGCCCGACGCGCGCGCCCTGCTTCGCGAGCGCGACCGCGATGTTCACGGCCACCGTCGACTTGCCGACGCCGCCCTTGCCGCTCGACACCGCGACGATGCGTCCGAGGTTGGGATACGCGACGGGCGTCGGCGCCGGCACGCGCTGCTGCGCGGGTCGCTGCGGCTCCATGACAGGAAGCGCGCGGCCCGCCGGCTTCTTGTTCGGCGCGAACGCCGCGGCATCTCCGACGTCGACGGTCACCTCGGTCACTCCGTCGATGGTCTCGAGGGTGTGTCGAACGGTGCGCGCGAGCGCCGGATCGTCGCCGGCCGCGAGGAGCAGTGTGAGTCGGACTTTCCCGCTCGTGGTCGTCGCAATGTCCCGCACTGCGTCGGCCGAGAGGACATCCGTCCCAGTGCGCGGATATCGAATTCGCGACAACGCGTCGGCGATGCGTGCCTGCAACGTCGGGGGCATGCTCGTCATCGATCAATGTCCGATGCAGCGCGTGCATCGAGGAATGTCTGCGCCGCGGCTATGACCCGCTCGCGCACTTCCTCGAGGGAGCCCGTGATGAGCGCGCCGGATGCCTTGGCGTGCCCCCCGCCGCCGAATTGCCGCGCGAATGCGTTCACGTCCACCTCGCCCGTGCTCCGAAACGAGACTTTCACTTTGCCATACCCAAGGTCTCGAAAAAAGAGCGCCATCCTCGTTCCGGCGATCGAGCGCGCGTGCTCGACGATGCCATCGAGATCTTCCTGGCGCACCGCGTATTTCTCGAGCGCGCCATTCGTCATCGACAGCCACGCCAGGCCACGCTTGTCGTCCACGCCGAGCGTCGACAACACGTCAGCGAGGAGTCGCACGCGGCCGGCCGGCGCCGAGGCGTAGATCCTCACGTACATGTCTTCCGGATCCACCCCCGTCGCCAGAAGCTCCGCCGCGATGGCGTGACAGCGAGGGGAGGTGTTGCTGAAGCGGAAGCTTCCCGTGTCGGTGAGAATCGCCGCGTACAGCGCCTGCGCGATGGCGGGCGTGAGCTCCCAACCGAGCGCGGACGCGAAATCGTAGACGAGCTCGCCCGTGGCGCACGCCGACACGTCGGTGAACAGGATATCGCCCGCCGGATCTTCCGATGCGATATGGTGATCGATCACCATCTTGGGCACCTGGAGCCGCCGAACGGACTCGGCAAGGGAACCGAGCCGACGGACGTCGCTGATGTCGAGGACGATCAAAGCATCGATCCCCTGAAGCGCCGCCGCGCCCTTGGACGTTTCTTCCTTGATGTCGTCGCCAAGCAGGAAGCCGAACAGATCCGGCCAGGGCGTGGGATTCACGATGCGGACGTCCAGACCGCGCTGGATGAGCAGTCGCGCCAGCGCTGCTTCCGAGCCACAGCCGTCGCCATCCGCGTTCATGTGGGTGGATAGCGCGACGCGCCGGCCCGGTACGAGCTCCGCCGCGATGCGCTCGATGGCAGCGCGGCGCGAGTCGGAGATGCCGAGGTAGTCCTGATTCTGCAGCAGTGGCGACTGGTTCGTTGTCACTGGTAATTGGTCGAGCAGGAGGCAAAGTGACGAAAAACGGCGCCCGGAAATCCCGGACGCCGTTCAAAGCTAACCACCCGCCTGGTCAGTCGCCCGCGGCCTCGGCCGGCTGCCGCGCGACGCGCGAGTGCCGGATGCTGTAGGCAAAGTAGATGATCAGTCCGATCGCCATCCAGACGATGAGACGAATCCACGTATCCGGCGGAAGCGTGTACATCATGTAGCCGCAAATCAGGATGCCAAGGATCGGCACGATCGGCACGAGCGGCGTACGGAACGGGCGTGGAATATTCGGACGCGAATAGCGGAGAATCATCACGCCGAAGCATACGATCACGAACGCGAGCAGCGTTCCAATGGACACGAGCTCGCCGAGAAGGGCGATCGGGAAAAATCCTGCGACGGCGGCAGCCACGATGCCGGTGACGATTGTGGTGACGTACGGCGTCTGGAACTTCCGATGGACCTTGCCGAACACCGCCGGCAGCAGGCCGTCGCGACTCATCGAGAAGAAGATGCGTGGCTGGCCCATGAGCATCACGAGCACCACGGACGCGAGACCCAGGATGGCGCCGATGTTGATGAAGTACGTCAGCCAGTGGAGCGCCGGGCCCGCTTTGTCGATCGCGACGAACACCGGATGTGGGACATTGAGATCGCCGTAGTGGGCGAGTCCGGTCATCACGAGCGCCATCAGAATGTACAGCACCGTACAGATGGCGAGTGACGCGAGAATTCCGATCGGCATGTCCTTTTGCGGATTTCGAGCTTCCTGTGCCGCCGTGGAGACCGCGTCGAATCCGATGTAGGCGAAGAACACGACCGCGGCGCCGCGAGCGATACCGCTCCAGCCATAATGCCCGAACTCGCCGGTGTTCTGTGGGATGAACGGATGCCAGTTGGCCGTGTTCACGTACATGAAGCCGAAGCCGATCACCGCGATGACGATGGCGACCTTGATAAACACGATCACGTTGTTGAAACTCGCCGACTCCTTGATGCCGATCACCAGCAACGTCGACATGAGGCCGACGAGGAGGATCGCCGGAAGATTGATCACACCGGGCGTGAGAGTCAGACCAGCGGCGCAGGCTCCGTTCGTTGCGGCAACGGCCTCACCGGTCGCCGGATTCACGCACAGAAGGTTCCGAACGAGCGTGTGCGTGCCTTCCACGTTGAGCGGCGCCTGGGTCCACGCCGCGGGAAGGTTGACGCCGAGTTCCTTGATGAATGCCACGAAGTAGCCGGACCAGCCTACCGCGACTGTCGCGGCGCCGAACAGATACTCGAGGATCAGGTCCCAGCCGATGATCCACGCCACGAGTTCGCCGAGAGTCGCGTAGCCGTAGGTGTACGCGCTGCCCGCGATCGGAATCATCGCCGAGAACTCGGCGTAGCAAAGACCGGCAAACAGGCAGCCGAGTCCCGCCAGCACGAAGGACAGCACGATCGCCGGACCCGCATACTGAGCGGCTGCTGTCCCCGTCAATACGAAAATGCCGGCACCGATGATTGCACCGATGCCGAGCATTGTGAGGTTGAGCGCTCCGAGCGCTCGTCTGAGGGTGACTTCCTGCCCCTCGGCCGCCGCCTCCGCTTGGAGCAGAGAGATGCTCTTCTTGGACCACAAACCCATTGCAGGAGTCTCCTGGGTCGGACGTAAAAGAGGCGGCACGTGACCGCGCCGCCCTCCGGCGGGAAACCATCGGACAACAGGCGTCGCCAATAGGAGGTGGGAGACGGCGCCATGGAAAACTGTATACAGTTGCTGCGGCAGAACTTGGACCGACCAGGACCGGTTGTCAAGGAATCGGACTCGTTCTTGACAAGGCTCTGACGTGGAGGGCTCGAGGGCTAGAAGGCTCGAGGGCTCGAAGGAACAGCCGCGAAACCTCGAGCCATCGAATCAACGAGCCCTCGAGCTCAGACCGAGTAGTTCGGCGCCTCGCGCGTGATCTGCACGTCGTGCGGATGCGACTCGCGCAGGCCGGCCGAGGTGATGCGCACGAACTCCGTCTCGGTGCGCAGCGCGTCGATCGTGGAGCAGCCAACGTAGCCCATGCCGCTTCGAAGTCCGCCGACCATCTGATACAGCACGTCCCCCACCGGGCCGCGATACGGTACCCTGCCCTCGATGCCTTCGGGCACGAGCTTCTTGGGCGACAGCTCACCCTCCTGGAAGTAGCGATCGGCGCTGCCGTCCTGCATGGCCGACATGCTCCCCATCCCGCGAACCATCTTGAAGCGGCGTCCTTCGAGCAGGAACGTTTCGCCTGGGCTCTCCTCGGTTCCGGCGAGCATCGATCCCATCATCACACTCGAGGCGCCGGCGGCGAGCGCCTTCACGGCGTCGCCGGAGTACTTGATGCCGCCATCGGCGATGACCGGTACGTCGCCGGCGCCTGCTACGGCGTCGAAGACGGCGGTGAGCTGCGGAACGCCGACGCCAGTCACGACTCGTGTCGTGCAGATCGAGCCAGGGCCAACTCCAACCTTCACCGCGTCGACGCCAAGCTCCACGAGGGCTTCCGCGGCCTCGCGGGTCCCGATGTTCCCGGCAACGAGCTGCACATCGGGAAAGGTTTGACGCACGTGGTCGGTCGCGCGGAGAACGCCTTCGCTGTGACCGTGCGCGGTGTCGATGATGAGGGCATCGACGCCCGCCTCGATGAGGGCCCGGGCGCGGGGGATGTAGTCGCCCGCCGCGCCGATCGCCGCTGCTACGCGGAGCCGTCCGAAGCGGTCCTTGTTCGCATCCGGGTACTGCCGGCGCTTGTGGATGTCCTTGATCGTGATCAGGCCCTTGAGCACACCCGCATCGTCCACCACGGGCAGCTTCTCGATGCGATTTCTGCCGAGGATCTGTTCGGCTTCGTCGAGCGTCGTGCCTTCGCGCGCGGTGACGAGACCCTCGCTCGTCATGGCCTCGCGGAGCGGTCGGTCCAGATTCCGCTCGAACTGGAGGTCGCGGTTGGTGATGATGCCGACGAGGCGCTCATCCTCGTCGACGATCGGCACGCCGGAGATCCGGAAGCGCTGCATCAAGGCCGTGGCTTCGCGAACGGTGTCGTTGGGACGGAGTGTGATCGGCTTGAGGATCATGCCGCTCTCGGACCGTTTGACCCGGTCGACCTCCGCCGCCTGCCGGTCGATCGACATGTTCTTGTGCAGGACGCCGATGCCGCCAGCCCGCGCCATCGCGATCGCCATGTCGGACTCGGTGACCGTATCCATCGCCGCCGACACGAGGGGGATCTTGAGCTCGATCCCGCGGGTGAATCGCGATACGACGGACACGTCTTTGGGATGCGTCAGCGAGTGCCGGGGAACGAGCAGGACGTCGTCGAAAGTCAGCGCGAAATCGTCGCGAACGCGGGCGCGTGCGCCGATCGTCGGCTGCTCAATACGCGAAGGCCCGCTCCCCAGTTGATCCGAGGCGGCGGGCCGTGCTTGAGGTCGAGTTCTGGTTGCCATGGTGAAAGGTAGGCGCGCTCCAAATCCAAGTCCAGCGGGGAGGCATGCCTCGCTAGGAGCCCCAACGCCGAGCCACCGAGCCACCGAGCCGCAGCGAGTTCCGTACGCATTCGGGCGTCCTCTTGGCAGGGACGCATCTCCGACTTGGGATACGGATGCTACGGATGGAGCGGATCGTACGGATCGCTCCGAGCGGCGCGAGAGCGATGGCGCCCAGCGCGCCGGGATTTTTTGGGTACTGCCGCTCGGGACGCTATTAGTGGCTTACCGAGCGGCGGTCACAAAGAAAGTTCGTTCGGGCTCGTCGCGCGAGGCAGCTTCGCGCCCAGCCGCAGTCGTCCGTCAGATCCGCTCCATCCGCGCCGATCCGCGTTCCAACCACCCGAACTGTCCACGCGAAGACGCCGGCCGT
>DATISA010000354.1:0-8605 GCA_035469245.1 Gemmatimonadaceae bacterium | reverse complement strand
CGCCGACGGGGCCCGGACGAAATGCGTCTTGCGCTTGATGCGCTTCCACTGACCGATGAGCGTGGTCAGCTCGCGCTCGAGCGTTTCCTTGGTGACGTCCTCGCCAACCGTGCGAACGATCACGCCGCCGGAGTCCTTGGGGAGAACTTCCTCGACCTGCGCCCGCAGGCGCTTTCGCGCCTCACGGTCGCCGATCTTGCGACTCACGCCGACTCGCTCGGCGAACGGCATGTAGACCAGGAAGCGGCCGGCGAGGGAAACCTGCGCCGTCACGCGCGGTCCCTTCGTGGAGATCGGCTCCTTGGAGACCTGGACGACGAGGTCCTGGCCGCGCTTCAGAACGTCCTGGATGGGTGGCGCTTTCGCGCGCCGGCGGCGCCCGCGTTCGGTGTCGCCCTCGTCGTCCTCGTCGCCGTCGTCCTCATCCCCTTCGTCTTCGGGATAGACGAGGTCGGACGAGTGCAGGAAGGCACTTTTCTCGGTGCCGATGTCGACGAATGCTGCTTGAATACCGGGAAGAACTGCTTCTACGCGTCCGAGATAGATGTCGCCGACCATCCGGCGAGCATCGGGACGATCGACCAGAAGTTCAACGAGCTGGTCGTCCTCGATGATGGCGACCCGCGTCTCCCGCGGGTTCGCGTTGATCAGAATTTCGCGTTTCATTGGTGTCCGCCGTTCTCGCTCGGCCCGGCGACTCGGCGGGCGGGGCGTGGCGGAAATGCAAAAGGTGTGTGGCGAGCCGGGGCACTACTACAGCCCCGGCAGCTCGGAATGGGATTGTCCAGCGCATCCGGGTGATCGTCCACGCCGCCGCCGGCTGAGGCGCGCGAATGCGCAACGGCGCCGATCGATGGATCGGCGCCAGTCTCAGCGAGATACGGGGTGGCGTGCGATCGGCCCATCGAAGCAGGCCGTGCACCGGAAGGAGGACGAGCGCCCACAGAGCCGCGAACAGCGCGCGGAGCCCCATTTGGCGCGATGCGCCCTCGGCCGGCGTCGAGTCGCCGAGCTGGTCGAGAGCGGAAGAAAGCGTTGCTGTAATCACTAAATGATAATTAATGCCGGAACGGGCAGTTTGGCAATTCAATCCGCCAGATCCTTGAGCAGCTGTCGGGCGATCACGATGCGCTGTATCTCAGACGTCCCTTCGCCGATTTCGCAAATCTTGGCGTCCCGCATGAAGCGCTCGACCGGGTAGTCCTTGGTGTACCCGTAGCCGCCGTGCAGCTGGACGGCGGCGATCGTGGCGCGCATTGCCAGCTCCGAACAAAAGAGCTTGGCCATGGCCGCTTCCTTGGTAAAGGGCTGACCGTGCTGCGCCAGCCAGGCGGCATGGTAGACGAGATGCTTGCCCGCCTCGATCTCGGTCGCCATGTCCGACAGCTGAAACTGGACGCCCTGAAAGTGGGCGATCGGGTGGCCGAACTGGCGGCGGACCGACGTGTACTGCAGCGCCTGCTCGAAGGCGCCCTCCGCGATGCCGAGCGACAGCGCCCCGATTCCAACGCGGCCGTTGTCGAGCGTCTTCATGAAATTCACGAAGCCCTGGCCTTCGGCGCCGAGCCGGTTCTCCTCGGGCACTTCGACGTCTTCCATGATCAATTCGGCCGTGTCCGACGCGCGCCAGCCGAGCTTGTCTTCCTTCTTGCCCGCCCTGAAGCCCTTCATGGCGGGGAGCGATGGCTCGTGGCCCACGCCAACGGCGCGCGCCGATTCGAGGTCGCTCGTCGGCTTGGTGAGAACGAACGAGCTGATGCCGCGCGTTCCCTGTGACCGATCGGTGACCGCCGTGACGACGAAGATCTCGCCGACACTGCCGTGGGTGATGAAGCGCTTGACGCCGTTGAGCAGGTAGCAGCCACCGTGGCGCACCGCGGTGCTCTTGGTGCCGCCGGCGTCGCTTCCCGCCTCGGGCTCGGTGAGACCGAAGCCGCCCATCACCTTTCCCGAGGCCAGCAGCGGGACGTAGCGGCGCTGCTGCTCGGGCGTGCCGAACTTGACGATGGGTGAGGTGCCTAGGGTCGTGTGGGCTGACACGGTGAGGCCGTGCGATGCGTCGACCTTTGCGAGCTCGTGGATCACAATCGTGTAGCTGATCAGGTCGAGCCCGGCGCCGCCCAGCTCCTCCGGCCACGGGACTCCCAGGAGTCCGAGCTCGCCCATCTTGCGAATGTTCTCCCAGGGGAACTTCGCATCGGCGTCGAATTTGGCGGCGACGGGCGCGACCTCATCGCGCGCGAACTGCCGGACCATCTCGCGGGTCGCGAGGTGCTGCTCGGAGAAATAGAGCGAATCGTCCATGATCGACCGGTCTAAGCCGCCTCGGTTTCGTCGGCCGAGCGCACCAGTTCCAGAAAGCGCTCGCCGTATTTTTCCAATTTCACTGGCCCCACCCCACGAATCTGTCCAAGCGCGCCGTCGTTCACCGGTCGGCGGACAGCCATCTCGGCCAGGGTGCGATCGCTGAATACCACATACGCCGGCACCTGCTCTTCCCGGGCGATCGTGCGACGGAGGTCACGCAGGCGCGCGAGGAGGGCTTCGTCGGCGCCGGAGAGAACGGGCGCTTCGTCGCGCTCTGCCGACGGCTTCGCGTCGCGGCGGCGCGCGCCGCCGCGCGACTTTGGTGTGCGGAGCGATGGCGCGCCTCCCTGCTCCACGTCGACTCGCGTGCCGAGGCAGTTGTCGCACCCCTCGCACGAGGTCCGCGCCGCGGCGTCACCGAAGTAGCGGAGCACGAAGCCGCGGCGGCAGCCTTTGGTGTACGCGTACTGCTGCATGGCGTCGAGCTTCTGCAGGTCCGCCTTTCGGCGCCGTTCGATGGTTGCCCAGTCGATCGCGAACGCCGTGAGCGGCTTTTTCGGAGCGGTGAGCGTCGCGCCGGATCCGCAACGCTTCCACTCGACGAACTGCCGCGACTGCAGGGCCTCGAGCAGCGGCATGGCGCCCGACGCGCCGCCAAAACCTGGCGGCAGCCCGTCGAGGTCGATCGGCGCGCCTTCGCTCAGCGACGATCCCGCGACGCGCCACATCGCGCGAAGGATACCCAGCTCCAGCGAGTTCTGCTCCGTGAGCTCGCGCTTGATTCGCTGCGGCGTCGCGAGCAGACGCACGAGCACCCGCGACCCGGATTCCTGCTCCACACGGTACGCACCGGCTTGTGACAGAATTCTGATCACGGATTCGACATCGCGCCCACTGGCCTTGGTGCTGAGCCGCGCCGCGATGTCGTCCGGCGAAAGCGCCACCGCGCCCGTGGCATCGGCGTTTTTGCGCAGGAGCTCGTAGACCTGCTCGACGAGTGCGCGATCCGGGTAGGCGCTCTTGATGAAGAACTCGTGCGTGAATCGATCGGGGAACGCGTGAAGCAGGTAGCACGCCGCCGGCAGGCCGTCGCGTCCGGCGCGCCCCGCCTCCTGATAGTACGCCTCGAGCGTGCCTGGCATGGCGTAGTGGACGACGAGACGCACGTTCGGCTTGTCGATCCCCATGCCGAACGCGTTCGTCGCCACGATCACCCGAACGTCCTCGCCCATGAACGCGTCCTGCACGGCGTGTCGTCGCTCGTCGTCGAGCCCCGCGTGGTAGGCGGCGGCGCGAACGCGCGCCCGGTCGAGCAGCATCGCGATTCGCTCGACCGCCTTGCGCGTCGACGCGTACACGACGCTGAGCCCCTCGTGCTGCTTGAGCAGGTGGACGAGCGCGTCGTCCTTGTCCTGATCGGTGCGCGTGGGAACGACGTGGTACGAGAGATTCTTGCGATCGAATCCCGTGATGATCGTCGTCGGTGACTCGAGCTTGAGCTGAGTGACTATGTCCCGCCGCACGTGCGGCGTGGCGGTGGCCGTCAGGGCGATGGTTGGCGGCCAGCCCAGACGCTCGCGCACCTGCGCGATTCGCAGGTAGCTCGGCCGGAAATCGTGTCCCCATTCGCTGATGCAATGCGCTTCGTCCACGGCCAACAGCGACACGCCTGCCTCGCGGAGCCGCTCGGCGGTCGTGCCGGCGTCGAAGCGCTCGGGCGCCACGTAGAGGAGCTTCACGTCGCCGCGAATCGCGCGCGCCAGACGATCGGAGATCTGCGACGACGAGAGCGTGCTGTTCACGAATGTCGCCGGCAGGCCGCGCGCGGCGAGTGCATCGACCTGATCCTTCATCAACGAGATGAGCGGCGAGATCACGACGGTGAGCTTGGGCAGCATCAGCGCCGGTACTTGATAGCAGAGCGATTTCCCGCCGCCCGTCGGCAACACGACCATGGTGTCGCGCCCGGCGAGCACGGAATCGACCGCCGCCTCCTGCCCGGGACGGAATGCAGCGTAGCCGAAGTGCTCGTGCAGCGCGGACCGCGCTTCGTCGAGAGTGTGTGGAGTCGTCATTCCACTACCGTGCAGCCGTCACCCGGGGTCGACGACATCTCCGCAACGCAACTATCAGCATTCCGCCGCGCATCACACCGCCCGCGCGAAGTGTCCGCGGGTGAACTCCGATCCGAAGGGGCGCCGCACGCTCTCGAGATCGGGAGAGTCGCCTGCGGCGAGCGCATCCAGCGCGGCGCGATAGCGCGAGACGATCGCGCCGACGTCGTCGCCGGGCACGTTGAACACGAGCTGGAACCCGCGAATTCCCGAACGCCACAGTCGCGGCAGAAACTCGGAGCCGTCGACCGGTCGCGAATGCAGCAGCCGGTTTCGGCACGCCGAATCCGTGGCGACCGGGAACGTGTAGCCAGTCGGATCGGTGAGCTCGACGTTCGTGTGTTTCTGCACGCAGAGATCGCGGCACGTGGTGGGCTCGCGATCGAATGCGGCGGACAACACGCAGTGCTCGATCGTCATTCCTTCCGGACGGCCGTACAGAAAGACGTCGAAGCCGCTGCCCTGCCACGGTTCCACGAGCTGCGCCAGCTCGTCAGCAGTCAGCTCGACCGAAGCGACGACGCGGCTGGCGCCCAGCCTGAACAGCTCCGAGGCCGAATGCGCGTTGAAGACGTTCGTCGCATAGTCCGCGACGACGTCGCGCCCCTCCCGCGCGAGCTCGGCCACGAGCCCGAGATGACCGCTGATCACGGGCAGACCGAGGTCGAGCCATTTCTGCATGGAGCGTCGATCCTCCGGCCGCACGATCGTCGGTGTGCGAAGCCGAAGCGTGACGCCCCGAGCCGTGAGTCGCTCGTGCAGCGCACGCACTCGTGCCACGGGAGGCGCCGGGTGCCGCAGGAACGGATCGAAGCAGATCTCGGTCGCGCCAGCTTCCGCGGCGGCGTCCGCATCCTCGAGCCGGTAGACCTGAGCCGACAGATTGAATCCCGCTCCCGGGAGATCAACGCCTCGAGCTGATTGGACGGCCACGGCAGCAACCGCGCCCTCGATACTGGCCCGACGTTCGGCGAGCGTTGCTTCGCGCGCCCAGTCGCGTCGCGCCATGAGCTGTTCCACAGCCTCTTGCCGCAGATGATTCTGCTCGCTGACCGGCAGGAAGAGGTCCGACGACAGCCCTTGCACGTCGACAGTGCCGAGTACGAACGGTGTATCGCCCAATCGGCCGAGTTGCTCGCGCACGGATGCCGCGTCGAGCGGACGCTTGGTCGCGGGCGACAATGTCACCTCTGTGCGCACCGTGACGGTTTCGCCATCGGCGACGAACACGGCCTTGAGCGGCGTGCCCGCCGCGCCGAACAACCGCACATCGAGGCGCGTCTTGCGGGCGCGAAGCGAAGGCGAGAGCGTGGCGTAGCTGGCGCGCGCCTTCTCGAGCAGTTGCGCGTCCGACGTACGAATGACTCGCCACCCGCACGGCACCTGCGCGCGCGATTCGATGGCCTGTCGCACCATGCCGCGCGACGCCAGCGTTCGGACAACTGTCACGGTGAAGCCTGTCGTCGGACCGCCGACGTGCTCGGGAGGCTCGAAGCCGAGACCATCGCCTTCGCGAATCGGAGTCGAGACCTCGACGATCAGCTCTCCGGCCGACCGGCCAACGACGGCGCCGATGGCGAGCCCGCGATTGTCCGGCTGCGTTCGCGTGACGTACTCGCGTCCCGCGCGGCCGCCGTACATGCCGCCGGTGAAGCCGCGGCTGAAGATCTGAACCAGCGGCTGAACCTCTTCGTCGCGCGGCGGCGCATCGTCACCCGTCGCGACGCGGTCGAGGAACTCGCGGTACGACCTGGTGACCGTCGCGACGTACTCGGGCCGCTTCTTTCGGCCCTCGACCTTGAGGCATACGATGCCGGCGTCCGCGATCTCGGCGAGATGCTCGTAGGCGCCGAGGTCCTTGGCGGAAATGAGATAGCCGCGATCGAGCTCTGCGCCGTTTGCCGCGTCGCGCAGGACGTAATCCTTTCGGCACGACTGTGCGCACGAGCCACGGTTGGCGCTGCGCTCCGAGATCATGCCCGACATGAGGCACTGCCCGGAGTACGAAATGCAGAGTGCTCCGTGCACGAACGATTCGAGTCCGAGGTCGGGCACGGCGGCACGAATCGCTCGGATGTCGTCGAGCGTGTTCTCGCGCGCCAGTACCACGCGGTTCACCCCCAGCTCGGCGACGACGGCGGCGCCCGAGCCGTCGTGGACCGTCATCTGCGTCGAACCGTGGATCTCGAGCTGGGGATAGATCCGCCGAATCAGGCGAATGAGTCCCATGTCCTGCACGATGACCGCATCGATCCCACGATCGACGGCGTCTCCGAGCAGCATGAGCGCGTCAGTGAGCTCGGACGGTTTGGTGAGGATGTTGAGCGTGAGATAGATGCGCCGCTGCCGCGCGTGGGCAATCCGGCAGGCTTCCTCGAGCTCGTCGAGTGTGAGCTGCGCGCCTTCGTCGCGGGCGTTGAACCGCGACGTGCCCAGGTAGACCGCGTCGGCCCCGTTGGCGACGGCGGCGCGAACGGCGTCGAGGGAGCCGGCCGGGGCGAGTAGTTCGGGAATGCGCGGGATGCGGCGGTCAGCCATAAGTGTTGA
This sequence comes from Gemmatimonadaceae bacterium, assembly GCA_035469245.1. Classification (GTDB taxonomy): domain Bacteria; phylum Gemmatimonadota; class Gemmatimonadetes; order Gemmatimonadales; family Gemmatimonadaceae; genus JAQBQB01. Next base: position 1,637 of record DATISA010000354.1, on the reverse strand, counting down.
AATATAAGCGCTTACACGCTTCGATTGTAGCGCGGCATGATGGTGCCTATTGTTGGGGACACGCCATGACGAACACACCTGCGGTTGCGCTCGCCCGCGTCACTATCGTGGGGCCGGGTCGGGTCGGGCGAGCGCTTACCGAGGCGCTCCGGCTTCGCGGTGTACCCGTCCGCGGCCCTCTCGGACGCGATGGACCGCTGAACAGCTTCACGAGCGACGACATGGTGGTGCTCTGTGTGCCCGACAGCGAGATCGTGCGAGTGGCGGCCAGCATTCCGGATGGGCCGCTCGTTGGGCATTGCGCCGGAGCGCTCACGCTGGACGTGCTCTCGCCGCACGAGGGTTTTTCTGTCCATCCCCTGCTCGCGATCACCGGTGAAGGAACGCGCTTCGACGGCGCGGCCGCGGCGATCGCGGGAACATCGTCGCGCGCGCTCGCCGTGGCGCGGGAGATCGCGAGCCGGCTTGGCATGCAGCCGATCGAGATCGGCGAAGCGGATCGCACACTCTACCACAGCGCAGCGGTGATCGCGTCGAATTATCTCGTCGTGCTCGAGGAGGCAGCCGCCGCTGTTGGCGCGCGCGTCGGACTGGAGCGACGGCACCTCGCCCGCCTCGCGGAATCCGCACTCGCCAATTGGACGCGCGACGGCGCTCGGTCGCTCACCGGGCCGGTCGCACGCGGCGATGAAGCTGTGATCGCCCGACAACGCGCCGCCCTGGCCGCGGGCGACGCTTCGCTGCTGCCGTTGTGGGATGCCCTCACCGAACGCGCGCGCGCGATCGCCGCCGAGGCGCGCGGTTGATGCAGATCGTTCGCACGCCACGCGACATGCAGCGTCTCGTTCGCGACTGGCGGATCGCGGACAACTCCGTCGGGTTCGTGCCCACGATGGGAGCCTTCCACGAAGGCCACCTGTCGCTGATGCGCCGTGCACGCGCCGACAACGACGTCGTGGTGGTCTCGCTGTTCGTGAACCCAAAGCAGTTCAACGACGCTGCCGATCTCGCTGCCTATCCACGCACCGAGGCCGCCGATGCGCGACTCGCCGCGGATGCCGGCGCCGACGTGATGTACGCGCCCGGCGCGCCGGCGATGTACCCGCCCGGATTCGCGACGACGATCACGGTCAGCGGTGTCAGCGAGGTGCTCGAAGGCGCATCGCGCGGCGCCGGCCATTTTCAGGGCGTCGCAACCGTCGTTGCCAAGTTGCTCAACGCCGTGCCGTGCGATCGCGTTTACCTCGGCCAGAAGGACGCGCAGCAGGTGGCCGTGCTGCAGCGCATGATTCGCGATCTCGATTTCGACGTCGAAGTGGTCGTGTGCCCCACCGTTCGCGAGCCCGACGGCCTCGCCATGTCGAGCCGGAACGTACGGCTTGCCGGCGACGACAGACGGCGCGCGTTGGCATTGCGCCACGGACTCGATGCCGCGGTGGACCTCGTTCGCCGCGGCGAACGAAACGCTTCGCGAATCATCACGGCGGCGACGGCCGCTATGCGCGCCGACGGCATCGAGCCCGAGTACTTCGCCGCGGTCGACGCGCTCTCGCTGCAACCCATGACGACGCTCGCCGGTCACGTGCTGCTCGCGGTCGCGGCCCGCGTCGGCCCGGTGCGGCTCATCGACAACGAGC
>DATISA010000353.1:0-7741 GCA_035469245.1 Gemmatimonadaceae bacterium | reverse complement strand
GGCTACGCCTCATTGATACTCCCCCCGTTGGAAGTAGGACCGTACGGCAGCGATCTGCGCGATGGGCGTCCGCACGACGAGCCGGAGGCGCGAGCCAGAGAACGGACTCGCGTACGGATGCGTGCCTGTTACGCCATATGCCTGCGTGCGCGAAGCGTCCGCGCAGATCGTCCGGGTGGGGCGGAGAATCTGCTCGCTGGGGGAGCGTGCGACAGCGAGATCGGGATTTAGAACCTGCTATTCAGAGACTGCGGCGACTGTGACGACACGGCAAAGCCGCAGTGAGAAACTCCAATGCGCCGTGACGACGCGGCCGTGAACTCGAACGAACGATTGTATGGGTGCGAGACGGTGTCCGCAAGACTGGGAATCGCGGAGTGATTGCGCCTCTGGGAAGTGATCGTGCGCCACGGAAAACACGACGAGGGAGACCCGCCAATACGGGTCTCCCTGCGCCGTCCACTGCCGTCGGTTTTCCTTACGCCTTCGCGCCTATGCCTTCGTGCTCACGCCTTCGTATCGATGCAGCCCGTGAAATTCGGGTTGCTCTTTTCCGCATCCGGAACCGGGAACGCAACCTGGGTTCCGAACTCTCCCGACGGTGTGCCGTTCCGGGTGAATGGGCCAGTCGGGAACACCTTGTCCTGCGTGCGGCCATACTGCCGGACCAATCGCCGCAGATCATCCATGCGATAGCCGCGCTCGAACTGCCACAGCGCTTTTTCGCGGAAGAACAGGTCGGTCGCCGCGTCCTTCGTGGCCGGCGTCGTCGCGATTGCCGGCATCGCCGGAACCTTGAAGGCGCCGATGACCTGCGCCGACGTGCGAAGCGCGTTGAGGATCGTCATCATTCCGGCGATGTCGTTCGCCTGGAGCTTCGCTTCGGCCTCGATCAGCCGCGCGTCGATCCCCGAAAGCGGCGGAATCGGATCGTCACGGCCCCAGTTCTTGACTTCGACGAACGTCGTGGTGTTGTCTTCCGCCTTGGTGCCCGTGTTGTTCGCCGCCACGCGCGGGTCGTTCAATTGCGCGAACGGAATCGCGTTGAGGATTCGACCGGCGACGTTCACGCTGTCGCCGACTGTATACCGCTTCACGCTCGGTCCCATGATCCACCACTCGTTGTCGAAGGTGGTCTGGGAGTAGTCGAAGTTGTACTGGAACTTGGTTGGGATCGGCGCGACCGTCGTCGCGGCACCGGCGAAGTCGCCAAGATCGACTTGCGCGCGGGCCTTCACCAGCAATGCCGCCCACTTGAGCGTGCTGTCGGCAGGCGCCGTGAGATACGTGAGCGCGGTGTCGATGCGCGCCATGGCGAGCTTGAAACCCTCGGCGTCGGTGACCGGGGTCGTGTATTGCGGTATGCCGCCTTCCGTTTCGCCGAACGGAATCCCGTTGCAGAACGACTGCGAGATCTCCATCTCTATATAACCCATCATCAGGTACATCTCGCCGACGTGTTGCTTGCCGGAGGGCGACGTATCGTACGCGAGGAGGGCGACGATCGCGTCGCGCGCGCGGCCCCGCGCCTGCTGCGACGCGTTGTAGATCGGCGTCAGCACGCCGTCGTTGTTCTGCAGGTTGCGCTGATCGGCGTCGTTCCGCTGCGAGAACGTGTCGGACGACTGAAGCTCGTCCGTGAACAGCGCTTGCCAGTTCCACAGCGCTTCGGTGTTGTTGCCGCCGCCGTTCATCGACGACTTCCAGCGGCTGAGCGCGCCGACGTACAGCGCATCCGCCGCGGCGGCGCTGGTGACGCTGGAAGGACTGATCACGCCCGGCTGCTGCGGCGAGAGCAGTTCTTCCTTTGGGTTGCAGGCCGCGAGCAGCACGCTTCCGACGACGATCGCCACCGCGGAAGCCTGCGCTCGCGCCCGAGCCATGTTGTTCATCATCTATGATCCTCGGTGGCGATTAGTAGTGGAGGTTGGCGCGCAGGATGAAGTACGTGCGCGGCGCAGTGGTGGAGAAGTCGGTCTGCGTGTCACCCGTGCCGTAGTTCGACTCCGGGTCGACGCCGGTGTAGCTCGTCCAGGTGTGCAGATTGCGCGCGGAGAACACGAGCTGCGCGTCGCGCGCGCGGATGCGCTGCGCCACCACGTTCGGCAGCGTCAACGCCGCCGACACCTCGCGAAGCTTCCAGAACTGGCCGTTCTCCAGGTAGCCAATCGATGTGTTCGGGTTCTTGGCGCTGGACGCGGCCACGTTGCGCGCCTGGTCCCACAACGGGGTGGACTTCAGGTTCTCGGAGTACCACGTCGCGAAGTTGGTCGCGTAGAATGAGCCCGAGCTGTTGTTGAGCACGAAGCCGCCCTTGTAGTCCGCCAGCGCCGTGAGACGGAGCTTGCGGTTGAACAGGTCGATGCCGTTGGTGATCGATATGATGTCGCGCGGCGACGAGTAGCCCATGTAGGTGTTGTTGGTGCCGTCCACCGTTACTTCGTTCGGCGTGATGATGCCGTCGTTGTTCGCGTCGGCCCACTTGAACGGCCGCGAGAAGAACCCATTCACCGGCAAGCCGAGCGAGTCGCGCGTGCCACCGGTGCCGATGATGCCGAGCGGCTTGCCGTTCGTCGGATCGATGCCGAGATCCTTGATCTTGTTACTGTTGTGCGACGCGGCGATCGTGACGTCCCATCCCAGCGCACGCTGGTCGAGCAGCGTGCTGGTGATCGTGAGCTCGACGCCCGAGTTTGCGACCGAGCCGAGATTTCGCAGCACGGAGAGTGTCGAAGCGCCCGACGACGCCGCGATGGGCTGGCTGATCAACGCGTCGTGGGTGCTCTTGTTGTAGTACGTGAAGTCCAGGTGGACCCGGCTGCTCAACACGCTCGTCTCGAAACCGCCCTCGAACTCGGAGGAGCGCTCCGGCTTGAGGTCCGGGTTGCCGAGCGCCTGGGCAACGAGGCCCGGCGTATCGGCACCGGTCGTGCTCCCTGGAACCGCCGCGATGTTCGCCGTCTGCCCGTTGTACGTCTGCAGCGCGACCGTGCCGCCGGGCTGCACGCCCGAGGCGCCATACGCAGCGCGCAGGCGGAACTGGTTCATCCAATCGAACCGCGGGAAGAAGCTCTCATCGGAGACGATCCACGAGAGGCTCGCCTTCGGGTAGAACACGCGCTGGAACTTCGTGCCGAACGAGCTGTTCTGGTCGGTGCGCGTAGCCACAATCAGGAACATGCGGTCGCGGAACGACGCCTGCTCCTGAACGTACAAACCGAGCGTCTTGTTCACGGTCTGCAGCGTGTTGTTGACGTTCGTCTTGACCGCCGCGTCGCCGACCGTCTGCGCGCCCGGCGGCAACCCCTGCCCCGTGGCCTGCACGCCGTCGTTCTCGAGGTTGGAGTAGTCGGCGCCAACCGTCGTCTTGAAGTTCAGGTTCGACCGTGCCTGCCAGGTCGAGTTGCTGACGAGCTTCGCCGAGAAGTTGCGGAAATTATTGTGCGTCTGGCTGACGACACCCTGCCGCGTCGTTCCCGAGTTCGGGCACTCCGCGAAGCGGCAGATGCCGATGAAATCGTTGTTCGCCAGGTCGATTCCAGTCGTGCCCTGATTCTGCATCCAGGCAAACGGACGCCACGTGGCATCAGCCGACCCGATGAACCGTTGCGTCCCGTTCTGGCGCAGGGTCTGGAAGATCTGCGCGGGACTGAAACCGCCATACCCGTTTCGGTAGACCTGCGTGCCGCTCGCGTTGTCGACCGTCTGCAACTCGCTGTACTTCAGCGGGACGGACGTGTAGTTGAAACCCGGATTGTTCAGCGCGCTGTAGATGTAGCTGAACGTGTTGTTATCCGTCTGCGGCAGCCGCTGATTGGTGTTCGAGAACCCCGCGTTGGCGTTGAGGTCGAACTTTGGCGAGAACGACGCGCTGAGGTTCGTGCGGAAGTTGTAGCTCTGGAACCACTCGGGATTCACCCACTCGTCGCGGAGCGTCGTGCCGAGCGAATCCAGCGTGCGCTGGGCGAACTTGGGCATGTGCACCGGGCCCATCTCGTTCTGGATGTCGCCGCTGACGAAGAAGCGGACCTGGTCCGAGCCGCCGCTCGAGTTCATGCCGTACGCGTCGCGGTGGCCGAGGCGGTTTGGCGTCGTGAGCGGATTGGTGAGCACGTTGAACGAGGTCAGGCTGTCGAGGTCGCAGGTCCCCAGGCTCTCGGTCACGAGCGTACAACGCTTGATTGCGTTCGTCGTCGGGTCGTGGCCCCACGACGCGTAGGTGGTCGGATACTCGTTGCGATCGCTGACCGCCGCGCCTTCGCCGTACCACGTCCAGCGCGTGGCGCCCGCGCGTCCCTTCTTGGTGGTGATGACGATGACGCCGTTCGCGGCGTCCGTTCCATAGAGCGTCGCGGCGGAGGGTCCCTTCACGATCTCGATGTCTTCGATCTCGTTCGGATCGAGATCGTTGATGAGGCTCGCATTGGTGCCGGTGAAGCCGAAGCCGATCGTGTTCGTCGCCATGCGAACGCCGTCGATCACGTAGATCGGGTTGTTCGTGACGCCGCTGCCCGCCGTCGCCAGCGAGCCGAGGCCGCGAATGCGAATGATCGGCGCGGCGCCGGTCATGACACCCGGCAGCACGGTGACGCCCGGAGCCTTGGCCACGAGCAGGTCGCCGATGTTGGTGATGGGCGTCGTCTCGACTTTCTGGTTCACGTCGCCGAGCGTCGCGACGGCGTTTCCGATTTCGACGCGGCGCTGCTCACCGGTGGCCGTGGTCACGATTTCCTGCAATTGCACGACTGCCTGGTTCATCACGAAGTCGAGAGTCACCGGTGTTCCGGCGGTAACCGCGACCGCCTTTTTCTGCTCCTGGTAGCCCACGCGAAGGACACGGACTTCGATGTTTCCGGTCGGCACGCTGCGCAACGTGTACCGGCCGTCGGCGCCCGTCGGCGTGATGATGCTCGTGTTCACGACCATCACACGGGCGTCGGACAGCGGTTCGTTGGAACCCGCGGCGGTGACGCGACCCGTTACCGTGCCCTGCGCGTGCGCGGCGATCGGCGCCGCCATCAGGGTGAAACCGGCCAGCACCGAAGCCAGGCCGGTGCCTACGCTCGTTGAGCGTACAAATCTCATGTGGCTCGCCCCCTAGGGAGTTGGAACAACACGTTCTGGAGTTCACGGCTGCACCGGGTGGCGCGGCCGGTTCAATCGCCCAAGGTGGAGGCACCTCGGGCACAGCGTCGTGCCCATTCGGGCAGTCCAATCCATAGCTCTGGCCGGACCGCCGAACGCCTGTCCCGTTAACCCCCGAATCCGACCGGGCGGTCACACTAACATTTGCATACACGCGGCTGCAAACGATCGTGTAAACACAAGCCGGTCAGAGATGTTCGGCGATCGTATAGGGTATACTGGCACGCTACAATTGAATCAAAACGAGCCCGAATTGCCAAGCGCTGCCGATCGGCGGCCGCGGTCATCGCCGGCCGGCTCGCACCAGGGCCGAGGATGCCGCCGACACCGGGTAGGCCTGGCGCCAGGTGGCATTCGTGCCGGCCCCGTCTCAAAAAAAGAAAAGCGGCACCGCACATTGTGCGGTGCCGCTTCTCGCTGATGCGCGGCGTTTCGGGACTACCCTACGGATTCCTGTCAGTGCATTTCGGGGCGTCCGGATTGTTCTGTTCGTCAATCGGCACGGGGAAATTGACGTCCGCGCCAATCTTTCCGCCGGCCGCGCCGAGATAGTCGCCGGACGGGAAGACCGAGTCGGCGGTCCGACCGTAGTACTTGATCAGCCGCCGCAGGTCGCCGAGCCTGTGACCCGTGAGGTACAACCACAGTGCGCGCTCCTGGAACATGAGATCGACGCGGGAGTTTGCGCTGCCTGGGTCGACGAGCGCTGGCAGCGCGGCTGCGGGCGCCTGACCGGTCAGCGTGAACGGGGCGTTGTTCAGGATGCCGGCGTTCGCGCGCAGCCCATTGAGAATGGCGAGCCAGCCCGCCGCGTCACCGGTCTTGAGCTTGTCCTCGGCGACAATGAGCTGTGCCTCGAGACCATCCGCCACCGGTATCGCGATGTTTCGGTCCGGGTACTTGGACGTATAAAAGGCGGGCGAAACGCCGTCCTGGCCGACTCCCGATTGATACCAGCGGACACGAGGGTCGCCGGACGCCGTGCCGTCCTTCCAGCCGAGCGACCTGAAGGCGATGGCGTTCGGCGCGTCCTTGTCGGCAACGCCGAATCGTTTGCTCAACGGCCCCACGTTGATGTAGATGCCGTTGTTCTCGCGGCCGCTGTTCGTGGAGTTGTACACCCAGTACTGGAAGCTCAGCGGTACGGTGGCCACGGCCGCCGCAGCTTCGTCGCGCTTGTCGAGATTCAGCAGCGCGCGTCCTTTCACCACAGAAGCCAGGTTCGCCTCTTTGGAGCCGGCCTTGGCGATGGCGAGCGCCGAATCGGCTTGGGCCACGGCGAGCTGGAATGATTGCGTGGTCGTCGTGGGACCGCCGAACTTCGGGACACCGTCCACGAAGTCGCTGTAGGCGACTCCGTTGCAGAAGTCCTCGCCGAAGTACACGTACATCAGCCCGAGCAGCGCGTGCATCTCGGCGTTCTTCGAATCGGTGGGAGCGTACTGCGCGTAGGCGCCGATCGCGCGCTTGATCGACGCGCGCGCCTGGTGCATGGCGCGATACCAGCCCTGGATGGTGCCGTTGTTCGCCTGCAGCCGGTCGGCGGCCGTGGTCGTGATGTCGCGCTTGTCGACCTCGATGCGCGTTGGGAACGTGTCGATGTCGCGCAGCTCGTCGGCGAGCAGCCCGGGCAGCGTGACCGTCGCATCGGTTCCATTCACCGACACCGCGAAGTCGGACAGGCCGCCGGCGTAGAGCGTGGGAAGCCCGGCCGCGTTGAGCACCGATCCGGGGTCGGTGTTGTCGACGTCCGTGACCTTGAGCGTCTTGTCCAGATTGCACGCTGTCGCGGCCACGCCGACGAGCGCAAAGGCAGCCTGCGCGGCGAAGCGCGCGGCGCGTGACGCCACGCGGTGCCGTGTGGAATATCTCATTGGAATTCTCATCGCAATGTCACTGTTGGCGTGGGATGTCATCAGAACGTCACGTCGATGCGGGCTACGAACTGGCGGAACGGTGCCTGGGTGAGGAAGTCGCTCACGCTGAAGTTTGCGTTCTGCTGAGAGTTGATCTCCGGATCGAATCCCTTGTAGTTCGTCCACTTGGCCAGGTTACGACCAGCGAGCGTGACCGATGCGTCCCGGAAGCCAAGGCGGTTGGCGACAAGTGTCGGCAACGCGTAGCTGGCGGACAGCTCGCGCAACCGCGTGAAGTCGCCCTTCTGAATGAAGCCCCAGTGGGAGAAGGATTTCAGGTAGCTGATCACCGCCGCCTGGTCCTCGAGCGACGCGGTCGGATCATTCACCGCGCGGCAGTTGCTGAACGCGGAGGTCGTGCAGCGGAATTCTTCGGTCTGGTTGTACACGTAGTTGCCGCCGCGGCGCTGGAACAGTGCCGACATGCGGAGATTCCGGCGGACCGTCAACGTCGGCGTGAGACTGAGCTCGAACGTCGGGAGCACGGGTCCTCGGTATGCCATCGTGTCCGTGACGTTGATCTCGCTTCGCGTCAGGACGTGGTCGTTGTTCGCGTCGTTGTACGACACGATCTGCTGCGTCCAGTAACCGCCAAGCGGATACCCCTCACGATGCTGCTGCGTACCGAACACGATCGGCGCGATGTCCTTCCCCAACTGCTCGAGCTTGTTGTCGAGTGT
>DATISA010000352.1:0-12532 GCA_035469245.1 Gemmatimonadaceae bacterium | reverse complement strand
GCGATCGCGACATCGCCGCCGTCCGCCGCTTCAATCGCTTCTACACGAAGCAGATCGGCATCCTCGACGAGGGGCTCCTGCGGAGCTCCTTCTCGCTCGCCGAAGTGCGCGTGCTGTACGAGATCGCGAACGGCACGGACGTCGCCGCGGCCGCGCTGGCCGACGAGCTCAGACTCGATCCCGGCTATCTGAGCCGGATCCTGCGCCGGTTTCAGGAGCGTGGGCTCGTGCGACGCGAGACCTCGGCCGCGGATGGGCGGCGGAGTCACCTCACGCTCACGGAGAAGGGTCGCCGCACGTTCGCGGGGCTCGATGCACGGCAGGACGACGATGTCGCGGCGCTCCTCGCGCGGCTTTCCGCCGGCGACCGCCGGCGCCTCGTCGACGCGATGCGCGCCATCCACGACGTCCTCGGCACGTCGACCCGGGACACGACTGAACCGTATCTCCTGCGGCAGCATCAGCCGGGAGACATGGGATGGATCGCGCATCGCCATGGCGTGTTGTACTCGCAGGAGTACGGCTACGACGAACGGTTCGAGGCGCTGGTGGCGAAGATCGCCGGAGAGTTCATCGAACATCTCGACCCGGCGCGCGAGCGCTGCTGGATCGCCGAGCGACATGGCGAGATCGTCGGTTCCGTGTTTCTCGTGAAGCAGTCACAGACCGTGGCAAAGCTACGGCTGCTCTACGTCGAGCCATCGGCGCGCGGACTCGGGATCGGCGCACGGCTGGTAGACGAGTGCATCCGGTTCGCGCGGCGCGCGCGCTATCGCAAGATCACGTTGTGGACGCAGAGCGAACTGCTCGCCGCGCGACGCATCTATGAAAAGGCCGGATTCGAGGTCGTCGGGAAGGAGCGACATCGGAGCTTTTCACGCGACGACCTCGTATCCGAGACATGGGAGCTGAAGCTTTGAGCGGGGCGCCCGCCTGGAACAATTGACCCGTCCCGTTGATTCCGTGATCGGCGCCGTGCCGACGGGCATATCCGCCTCGTCGCTTGGCGCCGTCACGAGATCCGGACGATGACACTCGATCGACGCGAGTTCTTGCAGCTGTCCGCTGGCGGACTTGTCGCCGGCAAAGTGCTCTCACATCGGGATGCATTGTTCCCCGAACGCGCGAAGTATCGCGCGATTGCGTTCGACGCGTTCCCGATCTTCGATCCCCGGCCGGTATTCGCGCTGGCCGAGGCTCTGTTTCCGGGACGGGGTACGGCGTTGAGCAACGTGTGGCGCGCGCGGCAATTCGAGTATCAGTGGCTGCGCACGGCAGCACACCAGTACGCCGATTTCCTCCAAACGACGGAGGAGGCGCTGGTGTTCGCCGCGAAGCAGGTGCAGATCGGGCTGACGCCAGATGCGCGCGCGCAACTCATGCACGCTTTTATGACTCTCGAGGCCTGGCCCGACGCGCGGCCGACGCTGTCCGCATTGAAGGCCGCGGGTCTTCGGCTGGCCTTTCTCTCGAACATGACGGCGGCGATGCTGCACGCCGGCATCGAGAAGGCAGGACTCGACGGATTGTTCGAGCACGTGCTCAGCACCGATGCGCGCAAGACGTACAAGCCGGATCCGCTCGCATACCAAATGGCAGTCGATGCGTGGAAGTTGAGGCGCGAGGAGATCGTGTTCGTGTCGTTTGCGGCGTGGGATGCGAGCGGGGCGAAGTGGTTCGGGTACCCAACGGTGTTGGTCAACAGGCTCGACGCGCCGCTGGAGGAACTGGGTGTTGCACCGGATGCGGTCGGCCGCGATCTGAGCGTGGTGGCGCGGTTCGTGGGCGTGGCGCGTTGACGCCGATCCGCCGCACCAGGTGAGGCTCGCGGACAAAAACTTGGCTCACTGAGTCATTCGTTGGATCTCCATGATGGGATATGCTTCGCGCCGCGAATCCATCTCTCACCCTGGAGACCAAGGTGCCCGCACTCAACAACGGCGACGCCTTTCCTGATATCACGCTGAACATCGTCGGCGGCGGTCGCCTGTCGCTGCCCGCCGATCTGGCGGGATCCTATTCCGTGGTCCTGATCTATCGCGGGTCGTGGTGCCCATACTGCAACGCGCAGCTCGCGGGATTCAGTCGCGCGCGAAACACGTTCGAAGAAGTCGGAATCAAAGTCGTCGCCCTTTCGGTCGACGACGAACCGACGTCGGCGGCGCTCGTCGACAAGCTCCGTCTGGCATTTCCGGTCGGCTACGGCGTTGACGCGGACGCGATCGCAAGGGCGACGGGCGCGTACACCAACGACGAACCGAGATACCTGCAGACCACCGGGTTCATTCTCGATCCGAGCGGCCGAATAGTCACCGCGGTCTATTCGAGCGGCGGGATCGGCCGGCTCGTCGCCGACGACGTCGCGGGTTTCGTCCGCTATCTCAAGGAGCTCGAGCAGGTGTCCTCTGCAGCCGTCTGAGCGGGCGGCCGTGGTAGAAGTAGCGCGCGTGCTGTCGGAGGGCTCTACGACCTCGCGCGCCCGCATGCTGCTCGGCCTCCTCGTGGCGATCTGGGCCGTCAGCTGGCCAGTGATCAAGATCGGCGTATCGGTCGTGCCACCGATATGGTATGCCAGTCTGCGGTATCTCATCGCGACGAGTTGTCTCTTTGCGCTCGTCGCGGCGCGCGGTGAGCTTGCGGTTCCATCGAGCAGGGATTGGCGGCTCGTCGTCGTGTCGGGCGTGTTTCAAATGGCAGCGTACTCCGCGTTCACGGGACTGGCGCTCACGATCCTTCCGCCCGGGCGTGCGTCGGTGCTGGCCTTCTCGACGCCACTGTGGGTCGTGCCGCTTGCGGCCTGGTGGCTGCGCGAGCCGGTGTCGCGGCGCTCGCTATGCGGCGTGGCCCTCGGGCTGCTCGGCGTTCTGATCATCGCAAGTCCGGCACTGCAGCGGCACGGCGGCGGACAATTCGCGTCGTATGCGATGCTCATGAGCGCCGCGGCGGCGTGGGCGATCTCGATCGTCTTCGTTCGCGCGCACCGCTTCGATTCGTCGGCACTCGCACTCGCGCCGTGGCAGGCGCTCGTCGCGACGGCGTTGCTCGCGCCGCTCGCCGCATTGATCGAAGGACCTCCGCCCGCCCTCGAATGGCGAGGTGTTGCTTCGCTCGCGTACGTGGGGCCGGTGGCGACCGCGTTCGCCTACTGGGCGGTCGTCGAGGTGGGCCGCCAGCTTCGGGCGAGCACCATCTCCATGGCGCTCCTGGCGACGCCGAGTCTCGGTTTGCTGATTTCGGCGCTCACGCTCGGCGAGCGAGTGAGTGGCTCGCTCGCGACCGGAGTGCTCCTCGTGGGCGCCGGCATTCGGCTGGCGACGAGCAGCCCGCCGCTCAGATCGCGTGCGATCGAGCGAACCGAGTGATGTGGTCGGCGGCCCGGAACGCGAGCGCCTGGATCGTCATCGTCGGTTGGCCGCGGCCGGAAGTGACGAAGCTCGAGCCATCGCAAATGAAGAGGTTGGGCACGTCGTGCGCGCGATGGTATCGGTCGACGACGGAGTCGCGAGGATCGTTCCCCATGCGCGCCGTGCCGAGCAGGTGCACGCCGCCGTCGGCCGGCGCCACTGGCTGATCCCAGACGTGCGTGGCCCCGGCCGCGACCATCATCTCGTGCGAACGTGCGCGGAACCACTCCTTCGTCTTCATGTCGTCCGGATGGTCCTTGTACGTCAGACAGAAGCCGGGCCTGCCCCAATGATCCGCGTGCTCCGCATCGAGCGTGATGGTGTTGGTCGCCACCGGCAATGACGTGAGGTGCGACATGAAACGCAGCGAGCGCGAGTAGAAGTCGCTCAGCGCCTGCTTGTACTCCCTCCCCCACTGCGGCACGTCGCGCGGCAGCCCGTCGACGGCGAAGGCGATCGGACCATAGGGAAAGCGGGCGTCGATGCCGCCGCCGCCATAGAAGCCGCGCTTCGGGTCGGCATCGTAGTAGTCGAGGACGACGCGGCTGGCGACGGCGCCCTTATACTCGTTGAGCGGATGCTCGAACCGGCCGCTCGTGTACGCGTAGCCGTTGAACATGATGAACCGGCCCACGTTGCCACTCGAGTTCGCGAGACCGTGCGGAAATGCTGGCGACGTGGACATGAGCAGGAGTCGCGCATCCTCGGCGCCGTTCGCGGCGAGCACCACGGCGCGCGCTGGCTGCCGCCGCTCCTTCCCTTCCTTGTCGAAATAGAGAATGCCGGTGGCGCGACCCTTGTCGTTCGTCTCGACGCGAAACGCCGTCGACTCGGTGCGGACCTCGCAACGTCCGGTCGCGATGGCCTTGGGAATGACCGTGACGAGCGACGACGATTTTGCGCCGAACTCGCAGCCGTAGTAGCTGCAATGTCCGCAAGCCATGCAGGCAGAGCGGCCGTCGCGTGGCTGCGACAGGATTGCCATCGGCGAGACCTGGGCGTGGAGGCCGAGCACGTGCGCGGCCCGCTCGAGCAGCACGCCGCCGGACTTGTTCGGCAACGGCGGCATCGGGTAGGGACGCGAGCGTGGCGGGTCGAATGGGCCAGGGGCGCCGGAGACGCCAATCTCCCAATCGACTTTCGTGTAATACGGCTCGAGCTCCTCGTACGTAATCGGCCAGTCGGCGAAGCCCGTGCCCCCGATCTCGCCTACCTCCGATCGTTCCTTGAAGTCGATCGGCCGGAAGCGCCAGTAGTTGGCGGCGAAGTGCACGCTGCTCCCGCCCACGGCGCGGCGGTACAACAACCCACGGGCGGCGTTCACCCGTGGTGGTTCGTCGGCGCTCGTGCGGAAGGTCTGGTTCGGCTCGAAAGCGCGGTTCAGCATCGCCAGCTGGCGTTCGACCGCCAGCTCGTCATGCGTGAATTGGGCCGACTGCTGCCACGGTCCCTGCTCGAGCACCACGACATCGAATCCCTGCGACGAAAGCTCCTTGGCCAGCACCCCGCCGGCAGCGCCGGAGCCGACGATCACGAAATCGACCGTCTCGCGCTCGGTGAATGTACGCTGATTCATGTCGGCGCTGCGGCCACGGCGGTACCTGCCTGCGCATCGTACCAGCCGAACGGCGCCGTATAGCTCGGGCGATGGTCGATGCCGACCATCGCCCAACCGGCGGCGCCACGGTTTCCACCGTACAACGGCTCGGCGAAAGCGCCGATGAGAACGAGCGTCCGCGCCGTCGCGAAGAACGGCTCGTGCTCGATCTGTCGCATGATCGCGATCTGCTGCGCGGCACCGAGCGATGCGAACTCGGCGCCCCGTTTTAGCGCATGGGCACGCGCGTCGAGATCGGCGAGCCCGGCGCGAACGATCGGCACGCCGGCTGCAAAGAACGGCGCGCCGAACGCGCGGTCCACGAATGTCACCGCGCCGAGCTCCGCCGCTCCGGGTCCGTCGGGCCCCGACGGTATGATCTGCTCGGCGAACGCACGCATCGCGCGGCCTTCGGCGGGCGTCAACTGCCCGTAATGCTCGTTCGAGCGGTTATCATCGCGACTGCACGCGGCGAGCGCGGTGAGCCATGGGAGCTGAAGAGTAAGCCACCCTGCCGTGGCGGCCCGGCTCGAATCGGACAGGAAACGGCGGCGTGTGAGTTGGCCATCGCGCATGATGGTCTTAACGTGGAATCTGACCTGAAACAGGACATACACGCCTGACTCGGGTTGCGACGCCGGCGAGATTCAATGCGGGTGAAGTCTCGGAACTGGTCAATGGAGCGGCGATGGCGAGTACGGAATGGTGGCAGCGCGGCCCGATCGAAGGCGTTCCGGCGGTCTTGCAGCCGGTCGCGCACATCATGCTGCAGGTGCAAGAGAGTGTCGACGAGATGGTAGCGAACCTCAGCGAGGCCGAATGGAACGCGCGTCCGGCGAACGTGGCGTCGGCGGCGTTTCACGTCCGGCACATCACGGGCGTGATCGATCGGCTGTTCACTTACGCCCGAGGCCAGCCGTTATCCGACGCGCAATTCGCGGCGATGCGGCTGCAGGGCGACGTGCTCACCCTCGCCGACGTCCCGGACGTGCTCGAGGCGTTGCACGGGCAGGTTGAGGCAGCGATCGCCGAGCTCCGGACGATCGACGTTGCGACGCTCGGCGACTTTCGCGGCGTGGGTCGCGCCAAGCTTCCGTCGACCGTCATCGGCTGTTTGGTGCACGGCGCCGAACATTCCATGCGCCACGTGGGGCAGCTGTCGGTCACGACGAGAATCGTCCGCGCGGGCGTCGCGTGAGGTGAGGCAACGATGAGTATCGATCGAACGATCGCCGGCGCTGCCATCGTAGCGGTAGGCATTGCACTGGCCGGCCTCCTCGCGGGCAACGGATTCGCGCGCGCGCGATCGGCCGACCGGTACGTGACCGTGAAGGGCGTAGCCGAGCGGGAAGTCCGCGCCGATCTGGCAATCTGGCCGCTTCGCGTCGTAGGGGCGGACAACGATCTGTCGGTGGCGAACGCGAAGGTGGCAAAGAGTGTCGCAGGCGTTCGCGACTTTCTCGTGCGGCATGGGATGGACACCAGCCAGGTTCAGATCTCCGAATTCTCCGTGACCGATGCTCTCGCCAATCAATACGGTCCGGAGCGAGCGCCCGCGAACCGGTACGTGGTGCACGAGACGGTGATCCTCCGTTCGAGCAAACCAGACCAGGTTCTGGCGGCAAGCCAGCAGATCAGCGAGCTCGCCGCAATCGGCGTCGTGATCTCGTCGGGAACGGAGTACGGGCCGGGCGGTGGCGGACCTACTTTCGTGTTCTCCGGATTGAACAAGCTGAAGCCGGAGATGATCGCTGACGCAACGGCGCGGGCCCGCGAGGCGGCGAATCAGTTCGCTCGCGATTCACGCAGCGACATCGCGGGGATCAGGCAGGCGAATCAGGGCGTGTTCGAGATTCTTCCGCGCGATCAGGCGCCAGGGATAACCGAGACCAGCCAGATCGCCAAAGTCGTGCGGGTGGTGTCGACGATTGAGTACTATCTGAAGTAGCCACAGGATTTCTTCGAGGTAAGCGTGAACGGAACCGAAGCCATAATCGATGCGCTTCGCCGAGCGCCCGACGTCGTTGTGCCGCTGGTGCGCGAGCTGCCGCCACACATCCTCAAGCGCCGGCCGGCGCCGATGCGGTGGTCGGCGCACGAGCATGCGTGCCATCTCGCGTACGTGCACGCGATGTTCTTCGATCGGCTCGAGACCATTCTTCGCGAGCCCCGACCGGTGATCAAGCCCTATTTGCCAGGGGACCAGGACGCGGACGACCTGCTGCTGAAGATGGATCTCGAAGAGTCACTGGACCGCTTCGTCGCCGACCGTGCGCGGCTCGTCGCACGCGTGCAACAACTCAGTCCCGACGAATGGGCGCGCACCGCGGAACACGGAGAGTATCGCACGTACTCCGTGTTCATCATGTTCCGGCACGTTGCCCTGCACGACTTTCTGCATGCCTATCGGATCGAGGAGTTGCTGCTGCGGCCCGATTGGGAGGTGTGACTCGGTGCGGTTCCTTCATTGCCCCGCGGATCGTCCGTCCTCGTCTGGCGGCAATTTGCGTTAGAGTTGTGTGCACTCATCACCTCACGGGTCCGTCATGTCATTCAAATTCCTTACATTTTGGGGTCTGTTAGGTCCTCTGTCGGCGGTTGTCGGCGCGAATCCGCAGCCACCGGCGCCGACGGAAGTTCGGCTGAGCATCGCCACGCTGCATGCCGCGGCGCTCACCAAGGCCCGGGCCGCGGGCGACGACACCGACAGCCCATTCCTTTTGATGTCGATCATCGGGCCAGGCGGAAGTGTTCGCGAGTCGAATGTGCCGACGACCGGCCAACTGACGATTCACCTGGATGAGGCGCTTGGCGCACGACCGTTGACGGATCTGCAGCTCCAGCCGGGCGATACCGTTCGGCTGCTCGTGTCGCTGCTCGAGGGGCCGCGCACGGGGCAGTCCGAGGAGTCGAAGGTGGCGGCGTCTTCCACCAAGGCGCTGACGCAGGATGGCGATGCACGGGCTTCGTTGCTCGCCTCGGCGCTTTCACCAGTCACGAGGGCGGGCGCCCACTGGATCGGCTCCGCCTCGATGCTCGTGACCAACGAGAACGGTACCGTGTATTGGCGGGCGCTCGACTGCATCGCCACGTGCAAGGTCCTCAAGGGACCGGCGGGCGCGCTCGAGCCCACAGGTGGGCGACCGATGGCGGGCGTCATCGAGCTCTCGGGCGACGGCGGCGACTACCACCTGCAGCTGCAAGGCGAGCGCGGATCCTGATACCCGGTCGCACCTACGCCCGGCGCCACGTGGGAATCTGGCGCATCGGGCACACCCTCCTGCTCGCGCCGTGGCCGCACAGCGCAAGCGCGCAGGAGGCGCCAAAGCCATCGCCAGCAGTCGCGCGTTTCGTCGCCGTGGATGCGCCGGTCGTCGCGCTCACGCACGTGCGGGTCATCGATGGCACGGGCCGGCCGGCGACGGATGATCAGACAATTTTGATCGAGCATGGACGCATTGCCGCCGTCGGCCGCGCGCCGAGCGTTGCGATTCCGCCGGCGACGCGCGTGCTCGACCTCACTGGGCATACGGTGATACCGGGGCTCGTGGGAATGCACGAGCACACGTATTTCCAGACGGCCACGCGTCTGAGCGAGATGTCGATCTCGGCGCCGCGGCTTTATCTCGCGAACGGTGTGACGACGATTCGCACGGCCGGAAGCGTGTTCCCGTATACAGAAATGAACATGAAGCGGGCGATCGACGAGGGACGAGCCGCCGGCCCGCGCATGCACATCACCGGACCGTACCTGAACGGCGGCGACGGTTCGCCGGCGAGTCCGGAGCGACATCTCCGAACTCCGGAGGAAGCCCGCCGCGTCGTCGCGTACTGGGCCTCCGAGGGCGCCACGTGGATCAAAGTGATGGGCGACGTGACGCGGAGCGTGCTGGACGCCGCAATCGACGAGGCGCACAAGCGCGGGATGAAGGTCACCGGGCATCTCTGCTCAGTGACGTTTCGCGAAGCCGCCGCGCTTGGCATCGACAACCTCGAGCACGGCCTGATCACGGACAGCGACTACATCCCCGACAAGAAGCCGGATGTCTGTCCGCGCGACAACATGCGGAAACAGATCGAGGTCGACGTCGACGGCGCCGCCGTGCGACGATCACAGCGCGAGCTCATCGACAGGCATGTCGCACTGACCTCCACGCTTTCGGTGTACGAGCTCTTCGTTCGCGAGCGCGCGCGGCTCGATCCGCGCGCAATGGCTGCATTACAGCCGGATGTGCGGCGCGAGGTCGAAGCGTCACTCAGCGACACGTCGTTCGTGCTGCCGCTGCTCCTGTTTCAGAAGATGATGCGCTACGAGCTCGCGTTCGTGCGCGCCGGCGGACTGCTGGTGGCGGGCGTCGATCCGTGGGGCAACGGCAGTCTTCCCGGCTACGGCGACCTGCGCAACTTCGAGCTCCTGGTCGAAGCCGGCTTCACGCCGGAAGAAGCAATCGAGGTGATGAGCGCGAACGGTGCCGCGCTGCTCGGCGAGAGTGACGCGCGCGGCACCATCGAGCCGGGAAAGTCGGCCGATCTTGCAGTAATTCGCGGAAACCCGGTCTCCGTGCACGGCGACATCTACAACATGACGCTGGTGTTTCGTGACGGCGTTGGCTACGACTCGGCCAAGCTCATCGAGAGCGTGAAGGGTATGGTCGGCCTGCGGTGACGCGGGCGCGGCTCACGGTGCCGTGAGCCGCCGCGCCATGACGGATCGATCGTGCGCGATGCGCATACCGTTGGGCGACACGGTGGGCTGACTCGACACAGTGCCGGCGTTGATCCTGATCAGACCGGCGCCGCTGCCGAGCGGCAGCACGAAAAGCTCACTCAAATGCCCGTCCCCGCGACGCTCGTACAGCAAGTCGTACGCTGAAGCTTCCGTGCCGACGACGGTCGCGGCGACCGAGTAGCTCTTTCCTTCGCTGGTTGCCGTGATGGTCACGTAGCCGGGACGGATACCCATCGCCACGCCGTTCTCGTTCAGGACTGCGTTGCCATTGTCCGTCGACCAAGTCACCGCGCGTCCCGTCAGGACGTTCCCCCGCGCATCCTCGGTCACGGCGGTGAGCATCCGAGCCTGGCCAACCTTCAGGCTAAAACCCGACGGCGACACGACGACCGAATGCACTGGTGCGACCGTAACGACCAAGTGCGCCGAGGACGGCTGGCACGACCAGCGACATCCGCACGATGCGTAAGGTCCCTTTCATAACGCTGCTCTTCTCCAAGTTTGTTGGCCGGACGCCGGAGAGTTTGCGCGTTCTGTATTAGGCGTTGCTTAACGATTCCAGGTGGCTCGTGCGACCGGCGCTTATAGGTGGCCCTTCAGCGCTCGCCACCAGAATTCCCATCCATCAACACCCAGAATCGATGTCGAACCCCATTCCTCCGGATGTCGTCCGGGCTTGTGTCGTCGCCGGCGACCTCAACACGCACTACTATCGGGCCGGCCGCGGCGAGCCGCTCCTGCTATTGGCCGACGACGAAAGCCTCCGATCCGGCCTGCTCGCCGGCATCCCGCGGCAGCTTCGCGTGCTCGCGCCCGACTCGCCAGCGTCGGTCTTCAGCGAATCCGCCGAGCCGGGCGACTTCGCCGCCTGGCTGCGGAGCTTTCTCGATGCGCTCGGACTGCAGCGGGTCACGCTCGTGGCCGACGCGGGGTTCGCGGCCATGGCACTCGGCTTTGCGCGCACCGAGTCGGAAAGAGTGACGCGTCTCGTCGTCCTGCAGCGCGGCAGTCGCGACGAATCCCACGCGGTCTGGGGCGTCACCGATCAAAACGCAACGGAACCTACACTCCTCGTGGTGTGGCTCGGACGGGACGAGATGGGGCTGAATCGAATTCTGCCGCGAATCATAGATTTCGTTGGGGGTCGAGACTCGGCACCGAACTAGCGGGTCTAATCCGAGCGATGGGCCGGGCCGACCTTACGGCTTGGCGAATGGCGTGAAGACCTTGCGCGCGCTGTCCGGGCACTGCACCGATGGATTGAAGTCGGCGAACAGTCCATCCGCATTGTCGCTCCAGGCCCAAACGTGCAGGTACCACAGGTTAAGATGGTCCTCGTGCTTGAGCTGTTGGCCCATGAGGACGGGCGGCGCCGAGTCGCGCGACCAGGCGCGATACGGCACGATGAACTCGACGCCGTTCAGTCGATAGTCGCCACTCGGCAGTCGCTCGTAGAGCAGGATCTCGGGATGCTCGACGTCAGCCCTGGCGTCGGCGAGCGTACGATTGACGTGATGGTAGCCCATCGCGCCGTGGTGCTCATGCACGAGACAGTCGGGCACGTCGCGCACGTACCCGGCCGCGACCGCGGAGTCGAGGTTGCGGAAGGGACGCGTCGCCGCGCGCAGACGGGCGAGGCCGTCGGCCACCTGCGGGTCACTCGCCGGCGATGGCGATTGCTGGGCATTCGCTCGAGAGGCGCCCGCGACGAAGGTGCTGACGAGGAGCAACAGGACGGCGTGCCGCTGCGACATGAATGCTCCGGGATGGTGACGTTCGAGTAACCTATCGACGACTCGATTGCGTCACGCGTTCGGGAAGTGCAAAGGCCTCGCGGGACGACGGGCTCGAGCGGCCTCCCAAGGCTTGACTGGCACCTCCTCAGGCTTCAGATAACTCGTACTTCCAACCGCCGCCCCGCCGACCATGACCGCACCCGCAATCCCGCTCGCCGAATTCGATCAGGAGATGACCTCCACTCGGCGCCTGCTCGAGCGCGTTCCGAGCGACAAGGGCCAATGGAAGCCCCACCCCAAGTCGTTCGCGCTCGGCCATCTCGCGCAACTCATCTCGTGGATGCCGGGCTGGATCACCCAGACGCTGCGCGAGACGTCGATCAATCTCGCCGGCGGGCCGCGCTACAGCTTCGAGTCGACCGACACACTGCTCGCGGACTTCGACAAGAACGTGCGCGCGGCACGAGAGGCACTCGCCAAGGTGACCGGTGCGGCACTCGACGAGCCGTGGTCTCTCAAGATGGGTGACCAGGTACTGTTCACGACGCCGCGCGGCGAGACTGTACGCGGGCACTTGAATCATCTGATTCATCATCGCGGGCAGCTGACGGTGTATCTGCGGCTCGTCGACGTGCCGCTGCCGCAGGTATACGGACCCACGGCGGACGCGCCGTGGGGAAGCGCATGACTGGACCCGAGCGAGGGTCGCGGAGTCAGACCCTGATTCGAGTTCTCGTCGTCGTCGGTGGGCTCTGCTCCCTCTCGGCATGTATTCCAAGCCCCACACCGTATCAGCCCCGCGGTCGGAATGGCGGCTACACCGATTCGGCCCTCGACGATTCGACATTTGTCATTTCAGTGACCGGCAACAGCAAAACCGAGCGAGCATCCGTGCTACAGTACTTTCATCGTCGGGCCAAGGAGCTGTGTTCGTCCAAGGGGTTCACCGACTACCGGGTACTCGAGGAACAGGCGACGAGCAATACGAAAGGCAGAGTTTACGGAGGCGACGGAAGCGTCGAAACGAGCCCCGAGCATTCCGGGCGCGTGCGCTGCACCAGGAGCG
>DATISA010000351.1:0-27606 GCA_035469245.1 Gemmatimonadaceae bacterium | reverse complement strand
CTCGTCGAACTGGGCGTGCAGCACGAGACGAGGATCGTGTCGGCGCATCGCACGCCCGACTGGATGTTCCACTACGCATCGACGGCGGAGTCGCGCGGTATCGAGGTGATCATCGCCGCGGCGGGCGGTGCGGCGCATCTCCCCGGCATGGTGGCGGCGAAGACCACTGTGCCGGTGCTCGGCGTTCCCATTCCAGCGACGATGCTCAACGGCCTCGACTCGCTGCTGTCGATCGTGCAGATGCCAAAGGGTGTGCCTGTGGGGACGCTCGCCATCGGCGAGGCTGGCGCCGTGAACGCCGCGCTGCTCGCGACGTCGATCGTCTCGATCAATCGCCACGAGGTGCGGGCACGGCTTCGCGCCTGGCGCGAGCAGCGTACGCGTGAGGTGCTGGAGAACACGATTCCGGCGCGAAGCTGATGGCGACCGTAGCACCGGGTTCCACCATCGGCATTCTGGGCGGCGGTCAGTTGGGCCGCATGACGGCAATGGCCGCGCGCACGCTCGGCTATCACGTGCACGTGCTCGATCCCGACGCCGGCTGCGCGGCGGGCGCTGTCGCCGATCGCGTGGTGGCCGCGCGATTCGACGACGCGGCGGCCGCCGCCGAGCTGGCGCGCCACTGCGACGTCGTCACCCTCGAGATCGAGCACATCGGCGCCGGCGCGCTCGCCGCTGCCGCGAGCCATGCGCCGCTCCGCCCCGGTGCGGCCATCCTCGAGGTCGTGCAGGATCGCGCCGTGCAAAAGCGTTGGCTCGCCGACCACGGATTTCCCGTCGGACCGTACCGCGAAGTGACGAACGCCGAGGAGCTGGCGGCCGCCGCGCGCGCTATGGGCCCGCTGTTCGTGAAAACATGTCGTGGTGGCTACGATGGCCGGAGCCAGGCCCGAGTCGCGACAGCGGACGAGGCGCCCGGTGCGTGGACGGCGCTGGGTGAGCGGCGCTCGGTCGCCGAGCAGGCACTCGATCTTGCGGCGGAGCTGTCGGTGATGGTGGCGCGCAGGCCGAGCGGCGAAGTGCGCGTGTATCCGCCCGCGCTCAACTTTCACGAGCGGCAGATTCTCGCCTGGTCGGTCCTTCCGGCGCCGCTGTCCAACGCCGTCGCGAGCCGCGCCGAGGAGATCGCGCGCGGCATCGCGACGGCGTTCGCGCTGGAGGGCATTCTCGCCGTCGAGTTGTTTCTGCTCGGCGACGACAGCCTGCTCGTCAACGAGCTCGCGCCGCGTCCTCACAACTCGTTTCACGAGACGGAGGTTGCCTGCTCGACGAGCCAGTTCGAGCAGCTCGTGCGCGCGGTGTGCGATCTGCCGCTGGGCGAGACGCGCGCGCTGCGCCCGGGCGCGATCTACAATCTCTTTGGCGACCTGTGGCTGCGGAATGACGGCCCACCTCGCTTCGAGGCGGCGCTCTCGCGGCCCGGCGTACGACTGCATCTTTACGGCAAGCCTGGGGCGCGTGCCGGACGCAAGATGGGCCATCTGTCGGCAATCGGCGACACCGCGGACGACGCGCTCGCGCGCGTCCGCGAGGCCGCGGCGACACTCACCGAAACGTTCACCTGAGAGAGGCTTGCGTGTTCAACCCGTTGAAGAAGACCGTCGTCGCGTGCGCAGGCGCAGTACTGGCGTGTTCGTCGCCGCCGCCGCTGCAGTTGCCTCCGAGCCCGTCGCCCTCGGCGCCGGCGACGAAGCCTGCGACTCCGACGTCCTTCCACACGGCGAGCGCGACCCTGCATGATGCGAGCGGGCGGCGCGTCGGCACCGTCACCTTCGCCGACTCGTACTCCGGCGTGATGATCCGGGGCACGGTGTCGGATCTCGGGCTCGGGACGCACGCCATTCACATTCACGCAGTAGGAAAGTGTGAAGCGCCATTCACCACCGCGGGCGGCCATTTCAATCCCCAGTCACGACAGCACGGCTATCTCAATCCTCGGGGTCCGCACCTCGGCGATCTGCCGAACCTGACGACCCCGGCAGCGGGCTCGCTCACCTTCGAGTTCCTCCTGCCCGGCGTAACGCTCAAGGGAACGAACGCGCTGCTGGATGGCGACGGCGCGGCAGTCGTGATCCACGCCAGCAAGGACGATTACCTGACGGATCCCGCCGGCAACGCCGGCGCGCGCGCCGCGTGCGGCGTGATCACGGCGCGCTGACGTGCAGATCGCCGACTTCGCGCTCGAGCGCTACTTCGCGCGGTGGGAGTTCTCGGTTCGACACGTCCTCTGCGCGTCGGACGTCGAACCGTACCGATTGAGCGAAATCCTGCAACTGGCGGACGAGGATTCGGGCCGGCGGTGGGAGCAGTTGAGCCTCGGCTACACAGAGTCGCTCGGCCTGCCGGCGCTGCGCGACGAGATCGCCGCCCTGTACACCACGCTGTCCGGCGACGACGTCGTGACCTTCGCCGGCGCGGAAGAGGGTGTGTTTCTGACGATGCACGCCACGCTGTCGCCGGGCGATCACGTCGTCGTCGAGTGGCCGGCGTATCAATCACTCCACGAAGTCGCGCGGTCGATCGGTGCATCAGTCACGCTGGTGCCGCTCGATCCCGCCGACTGGTCGCTGGACGTTGACGCGGTCGCCGCCGCGATGCGGCCCAACACGCGCATGATCATCGTGAACTCGCCGCACAGCCCAACGGGTTCGCAACTCGGCGCCGATCAGCTGGAGCGACTGGCGGCCATCGCCGAGCTTCACGGCGCGCTTCTCTTCTCCGACGAGGTGTATCGCTTCCTCGAGCACTCCTCGCCGCGGCTCCCCGCCGCCGCCGATCGCTCGGTGAACGGCGTGAGCCTCGGCGTGATGTCGAAGGCCTTCGGGCTGGCGGGGATTCGCATCGGCTGGATCGCGACGCGCAACGCCCAGCTACGCCGGCGCCTGGCGTCGCTCAAGGATTACACCACGATCTGCAGCGCCGCGCCGAGCGAGATCCTCGCACTGATCGGCTTGCGCAAGCGCGAGCCGATCGTGGCGCGGGCCATGGACATCATCCGCTCGAACCTGGCGCGGCTCGATGACTTCATGGAAGCCCACGCCGATACGTTCGAATGGGTGAGGCCTCGCGCCGGCAGCGTGTGCTTCCCGCGCCTCACGGACGGCGACGTCGATCGTTTCGCCGCCGATCTGGTGCAGCGCGAAGGCGTGTTGCTCTTGCCTGCGTCCCAATTCGGGTACGAGGGCAACTGGTTCCGGCTCGGATACGGCCGCGCCGACATGTCCGCCGCGCTCGCGCGGCTCGAGGCGTTCGTGGCCCGCGTTGGCTGACCGGCATTCCGTTTGCGACCGTTGCGCGGCATGAAGACGGACGCATCACCCGCCGGGCAACACCCGACCACCATCGCCCGGCTCGCGGCCATTGCCGCGAGCGCCGCCCTGCTCGCCTGGCGCGGCCGCGATCGTCGGGCGACGGCGGTGGCGCGGGTCGCCGGCGCCGCGTGTCTGGGCGCTGCCTCCTGGCCGCTCGTCGAGGACTCTCTTTACCTGAATGGCGAGCGCAAGCGACGGTTGGCGGTGCGCTCATCCGTCGAAATTGCGCGCCCGATCGCCGACGTATTCGAGTTCTTTAAGGACTTCGAGAACTTGCCGCAGGTGATTCGCGCCGTGAGCGCGGTGTACGATTCGCGCGACGGCCGCTCCCACTGGGTCGTTCGGTCAGGCTCGGGCGTCGCCATGGAATGGGACGCCGTCGTCACGAAGTGGGTGCCGCGGTCCGTGATTGCGTTCGCGAGCGTTCCGGACAGTCCGGTCGAGGTGTCGATCACGTTGAGATTCGTGCCGCTCGGCCCGAGCCTCACCCGGCTCGACGCCGACGTGAATTATCACGTACTGCACACCGAGCTGAGCGACGCGATTCGAGCGCTGCTCACCCGCCGCCCCGCGCGACGCATGCGTCTCAACCTCGAGACGACTCGCGCCTACCTCGAGTCGCTACCGGCGCAGGCGGCAAGCGGTGCGCTGCCATACCGACACATCGCCGACTGAAATCACGTCGGGTTCGATGGCCCGGCGCTCTGACGGTCGACCGGCGGCCGGTCGGTGGCGCGCCGGCCCCACGATCGGCGATCGGCGATCGGCGTGACGCCTGGCTCTGCCGTCGACGCCGTCTTCACCTCGAACAGACGGAACGGCGGTCGGTCCGGATAGTTCGCCTTCAGCACCGCGTGTGCAACGTTGTAGACCGGAATGCCCGACTGCGTCTTCCCCTCCGGCGCCCCCTTGTGCGCGTGGCCATGAAACACCGCCGTCACGTCGAATCGGCCAAGCGGTTCCTCCAGTCGGCTGGAGCCGAGGAACGGGAAGATCTCCGGCGGCTCGCCCTCGACCGTCGCCCGGATCGGTGCGTAGTGCATGAGCACGATCCGATGGTCGGTCGACAGCCGCGCGAGCGCCGACTCGAGCTTGAGCGCTTCCTGCACCGCCTCGTGGACGAAGGCCTTGATGACCTTTTCGCCCCACGGCCCCAACGCGCCCCGCCCAAACCCGCCGCAGAACCCGCGCACCCCGGCGAATCCGACGCCGCGGAACTCCCAGCTGTCGCCGTCCAGCACATGCACGCCCACGTCGATCAGCACTTGCGCGACATCCTTTTCCTGGTTCGCCTCGAAGTCATGGTTTCCCAGTACGGCAACCACGGGGATCTTGATCGGCGCGAGGTCGCGGGCCAGCACGCGCGCCTCTTCGACCAAACCGTAGTCCGTGAGATCGCCGCACAGCACGAGCACGTCAGCGGCCTCGGCAATTTGGCCAAAGAGCGGCTGATAGCTCCCCTGCGACCCTTTCGCATAGTGAATGTCGCCGACCGCTGCCAAACGGACGACGCTGTCATTTAAAGGCATGGGCATGGGCATGTCGTGACGAGAGGTCGGTCAGCTCTTACCGAACAATTCGGGCCAGCGCACTCGTGCGCGGAGCGTGCCCGTCCGTCTAGCCTCGGACTTGCATTCAGCGGCGGCTTGGAAGCCTCAACCGTGAGCCAATGGCGTACCAGTCCACCTTCGATCACCCGGGCCGCGACACCAATGCATTCTATCGGCGCACGTTGCACGTTCTGAGCGATGCGCGGGTGCCGTTTCTCGTCGGCGGGTCGCACGCCTTGCTCAACTACACGGGCATCGTGCGCGAGACGAAAGATTTCGATCTGTTCGTTCGGCACGCCGACGTGGACCCCGCGCTCGAGGCGCTGCGACAGGCCGGCTACCACACGGAGATCACGTTCCCGCACTGGCTCGCCAAGGCGCAGCACGGGGCCGACGTCGTCGATCTCGTGTACAGCTCGGGCAATGGCGTTTGCCGCGTGGACGACGAGTGGTTTCAGTACGCGCTCGAGGCCGACGTACTCGGAATGCCGGTCAAGATCGCGCCGGTCGAAGAGCTGCTCTGGCAGAAGGCATACGTCATGGAGCGGGAGCGCTACGACGGCGCCGATGTCGCGCACATCCTCAGGACGTGCGCCGAGCAGCTTGATTGGGATCGAGTACTGCGGCGCTTCGACACTCACTGGCAGTTGCTGCTCTCGTATCTCGTCCTGTTCGGTTTCATCTATCCGTCCGAACGCCACCGCATCCCGCCGCGCGTGATGGCCGAGCTGATTGGCCGATTGCAGCGGGAGCTCGACGGACCGCCGAGTGAGGACCGGGTGTGTCGAGGCACGCTGATGTCTCGCGCGCAGTACCTGCTCGACATCGGGCGATATGGGTACGAAGACGCGCGGCTCACGCCGCGCGGGAACATGAGTCCCGAGGATGCCGTGTACTGGACGTGGGCGATCGAGAACATCCATTGAGCGCACCGCCGCGCGCTCGCCTCAGGCAGTAGTCTCGAGCAGTCCCGCTTCGCGCGCGCGATCGGCCAACTCACCTCGCGACTCGACGCCGAGCTTCGTGAAGATGTTCGACAGATGCGTGCTCGCCGTGCGCGCCGAAATCCCGAGCGCCGCGCCGATCTCCTTGTTCGAGCGCCGCGCGGCAACGAGTCGGACGATCTCGAGCTCGCGCCCCGTCAGGCCCGCGACGCCCTGCGTCAACGTGCGGCTCGGCGGCCGCGCGCCCAGCTCGCGGAGTTGCTCACGCGTGCCGTCCAACTCCCGTTGCGCGCCCAGATGCGCGAACACCTCGTGCGCGCGACGCAGCTCGCGCGTCGCGCCGTCGCGATCGCCGGTCTGCGCGAGCGCTCGCGCCAGTTGACGGCGCACGCGCGCGGCGTCGGCCACGAAGGGAATCGCTTCCAGTCCTTCCGCCGCGCCGCGGAGGAGCGCGACTGCGCGCGCCGGGTCGCCCTTGAGTAGCTCGACCACGGCGTCGCAGGCATCCGCCCAGGCCAGTCCCAATCGTTGTCCGAGCGCCGTCGACTCGCGCCGCAGCCGCGTCCCGAGCTCGCGCCCGCGCTCGATGTCGCTCGCCCACAGTGACGCCTCGGCGATGATCGGCATGAGCCGGTGGATCGCCCAGACCACATACCCCGATCGGTCGGCAATGCGAAGCCCGCGTTCGCCGACACGGATGGCATCGGCGTATTCGCCGATCGCGAGATGGTACGCCGCGCGGCCGATGTGCGCCGGAACGATCGTGTGTACGTCGCGAACGGGGTTGGCGACGTCGCCCGCGCCAGACAGCGTCCACGCTTCGTCCACACACGCCTTGCCACGATCCATATCGCCGCGGCCGAGGTGGAGAAGCCCGAGCCAAACGAGGAGCCGCGGCAACAACGTGCGCTGCCCCAGCGACCGGGCCAGTTCAATCGTCCGTTCGGCAAGCGACACAGCATGATCCCAGTCGCCGGTGCCGGCGGCGTACTCGATCTCCACCTCCGCCGTCCAGACGCGGAGGAGCGGTGAGCGGAGCTCTTCGGCAAGCCGCTTGGCGTCGGACAAGTGACGGCGCACTTCCTCCGAGTTTCCGGTGAGCCCGGCCATCATCGCCAGCGCCCAGTGCGCCGACCACGCCACGCCCTTCTCGCCGACGGCGTCGGCGAGCGCGATGGCGCGGCGGCCATGCTCGCGCGCCGCGTCCGCCGGCCCGGTCCACAGATAGACGAGCAGCAACGCGCGATGCACGCGCGCCAGCAGCCCGTCGCGTCCGATCTCGTTCGCGATCGCCAACGCCGCTTCGACTTCATCACGCGCTTCGTCGGGACGGCCGATCGCCTGCAGACAACTCGCTTTGGCGATGAGCACGCGAGCCTCGAGCACCCGGTCCCCGGCTCGGCGTCCGGCTTCGATCGCCGCGTCGTAGTTGGCGAGCGCCTGCTCGAAGGAGCCGCTCCAGTACCGTGCGAGGCCGATGCTCCGATGCAGCGCCGCGATGCGAGCGACGTCGCCCGATGCATGCGCGGCCTCGAGCACCCGCTCCAATAGCGGCAGCGCGCCGGTGTAGTCCCCGAGCCGCTGGCGAACACGAGCCAACTCCATCGCGATGTCGTTGGCCGACGGTGCATGCTCCTGATCGGCGATCGCCAGCGCCGTGGCGAGATAGTCCTCTGCTTCCCGGTTGGCGTACTTGGTCGATGCGTCCTTCCCCGCCGCTCGCAGGTACTGGACGGCTTTCGCGGCGAGGCGTTTCGTGTCGCCGCGCGCGTAATGCGCCGCGAGCTCTCCCGCGTGGTCCATCGCCGTCGCGCCATAGAGCTTCTCGAGCGTTTCGGCGATCGTGCCGTGCATCGTCCGTGTGCGAGCCAGACCGAGCTCGCCGTAGAGAATTTCCTGAATCAGCGGATGCGCGAAATCGTAGATGATGTCACCCCGGTCCTCGCGCTCGGCGATGACGTCGGCCGCGCGCAGTTCGTCGATCGCGGCAATCAGCTCTTCCGGCGCGACGTCGATCACCGCGGCAAGCTGCTCGTGGGTGGCGTGCGTGCCGAGTACAGCGGCAACGTCGGCGAGCTCCCGCGCTGGGGCCGAAAGGTCGACGATGCGGCCGAGCACCGCTTCGCGAATCGACGCCGGCACGTGCAGGTCCTCGACCTCCCATCCAGCCCAGCCGCTCGGACCGCGGCGGAGCTGTCCCGATTCCACGAGCGACTTGATGGTCTCGGCGATGAAAAACGGATTGCCGCCCGTCCATCGCTGCAGGCGCTCGGCAAAGCTCGCCGTGCGCTCCGCGTCGGCTCCAAACGCTCGCTCGAGCAGTTCGGTGATGGCGTCGATGCCAAGCGGCGGCAGTCTCAGGCGAGTGGCGTTGCCTAGACTGCGAAGCGATTGCTCCGTCGCGCGCAGTGGCGGACTTCCTCGGTGGTCGGGATCGTTGTGCGTTCCGATCACGAGCACACGGTCCGCGGCGATCTGGCGCGCGACGAAGTGCAACATCTCGAGCGACGCGCTGTCGGCCCACTGCAGGTTCTCCAGTACCAGGAGAAGCGGTCGCTTGGCGCTGAGGCGCGAAAGGAACTGCGTGAAATTCCATAGCAGGCGCGCCTTGATCTCCGCTGGATCGCCGCGCGGCACCGTCGCGGCGCGAGCGGCGCCCTCGAACGCCGGAAAGAGCTGCGCCAGTTCGGCGGTGCCGCCGCGTGTGAGCAGCGTGAGCACCGACGGTTCGACCGACCGAAGAACGGGCAGCAGGGCGTCGGAGAATACCGCGTACGGGACGCCCGTTTCGACGGGGTACGCACGCCCCGCTGCTACGGTGAATCCGCGACGACCTGCTTGCTCCGCGACAGCCGAGACGAGTCTCGTCTTCCCGATCCCGCTCTCGCCGACCACGAACACGGTCTGGCCGTGTCCCGCGTCGGCATCGGTCAACGCTGCCGAGAGTGTCTGGAGCTCGGCGGTCCGCCCGACGAGAATCTCGCTCGGGCTACGCGGAGCCGAGACCTTGCGGGCCGGCTCGGCCGAACGAGAGCGTCGAGTCATGTGGTGAATCTCTTGCCGTGGCCGCCATACTGCCAGCCGTCAGTTGCGGCTAGCTCGCTGCCTGTGCGGCCAGGCCGCCGAAACGGCGCTCGCGCACCTGGAATTCACTCAACGCGCTGAGGAATTCGTTCTCGCTGAAGTCGGGCCACATGCAGCGGGTGAAATGCAGCTCGGCATAGGCGCATTCCCAGAGCAGGAAATCGCTCAGGCGCTGTTCGCCGCCCGTGCGCACGAGCAGGTCCACGTCGGCGATCGGAAAGGGATCGTGGTTGGCCTGCGCGAGTAGTCGGCCGAAACGATCTCGCGTCACGGGTTCGCCGCCGGCGAGCGCGGCGGCGCGCATGATCGACTCTCGCGCCGAGTAGTCGATGGCCACCCGGAGGTGGAGGTTGCGCCCGTGCGCGGTGAGTTGCTCCGCCTCTTCGATCGCGAGCACCAGCGCCGCCGGCAAGCGATCGCGGCGGCCGACGATCGTGAGTCGAACGCCGTTCTCGAGGCAGCGCTTGGACTCGATGACGAGCGATCGGCGCAGCAGCCGCATGAGGGTGCTCACTTCCGGCGAAGGCCGCGACCAGTTGTCCGACGAAAAGGCGTACAAGGTCAAGGTCCCCACGCCAGCGCGGGTCGCGGCCTCGACGATTTTGCGCGCCGTTCGAACGCCCGCGCGATGCCCGGACGTACGCGGCATTCCGCGGGCGGCTGCCCATCGGCCGTTACCGTCCATGATGATGCCGACGTGAATGCCGCTGTAGGCCGGCGCCGCGGGGGTCGATCGCTTCATGGCAGGGTAGACGAGAGAGAGTCGCCGGACGTCACCGCTCGCGGGTCGTCCGGATGAGGGCTTCCATGTGGTCCAGGTACCGCTCCAGCGCGCGGCGTCCCACCGGCGTAATGGCGTACTCGGTCTTTGGGACGCGACCCTCGAACGATTTGTGGCACGTGATGTACGCGGCTTCCTCGAGCTTGCGGGCGTGCACGCTCAAGTTGCCGTCGGTCGTTCCCATGAGCTTCTTCAAATCATGGAAGGTCAACGACTCGTTGACGGCGAGCGCACTGAGGATTCCGAGGCGCAAGCGCTCGTGGATCAGTCGGTCGAGGGCGAGCGGCCCTTCCGCCGGCGCCCGGCCGCGGACGGTGCGCAGCGGTGCGGCGGCGTCCTTTTCGGCGGGGTCGGGCCGTCGGCCTCGCTGCGGCTTAGCCACCGTGCCTCCGCGCGATCCAGAGTCCAAAGATGATGTGCAGACCGCCGAAGCCGGCGACCATCAGCGGCGTGGCCCACGACTCCGGCGCTACCAGAGCCACCGCGCCGAGCGCCATGAAGCCCGCGCCCATCACGGGCACGCTGCGCACTGAGTACGTTCCGGCGCTTACGACCGCGGCCCCGTAGAGCAGCATCCAGACGCCGGGCAGGAGCGCGTAGTTCCCCAGGTGCACCAGCACCGCAGTGAGCAATCCGCCAACGATGATCGGCGGAGAGAAGGTCAGTACGAGCTTTCGAATTGGGCCCGACAGCAGCGGCATGTTCGCGACGTGCGCCTTGAGCGACATGGACGCCACGGAAATACCCGCGGCGATTCCCGCTTCGGCGACCCATGTCGCCACGCGGGCCCAGGGAAGGCTCTGACGTGCGGCCACGAATGCCGCGAAGATGGCGGTGAGGCCGATGATGACTTCGCCCCATCCGGAGACGGCGGTGAAGGTGGCGGCCTGCTCCATGACGCCGCGAATGTAGCGCAAGTTGTCCATCGCCCGGGCCTGCATCTCGGGCGGATCGCTTTTTCGGGGTCGGAGCGGAATGACGGGGGCCATGGTGGTGAAGGTACGTCACCGGATCAATTCTGGCAAGTACTTTATTGTGCAAAGCGAAGCCACCGGATCCCCGCGAAAATCGGGGGCGAGCCGCCCGTGCGAGGCGGGGCGCGGGGGCCGCGCCCGCCTCAGGACCCGGCTACGGTTGTGCCGGCGGGTCGCTCGCCGGGAAGCTCTCGCGCGACGCCTCGTCGACCCGGTCGTCGTCGTTCATCGAGCCTTCGTCGGGGCGCTTTCCGGATTGCTTGCGCTCTCGAAGCTCTCGGAGCGCCGGGTTCACCCGTTCTTCCGGTACCAGGGGTTGGTCGTGCGGGTTGGACGCGAACTGTTGCTTCTCTTCGGTGGGAATTTGCTCGCCCGCACTGCGCCCTTCGCGCCGCCACTTATCGTCGCTCGACCCTGCTTCGCCCGGGTCGATGTTGTGCTGATCGGGTCGTTTGCCGCCCATGATGCCTCCTCGAAAGGCGTTCCCAACCCATGGGTCATGAAGCATGCCCGGGGGTCCCGGCGGGTCCAGCGCCAATTATGCCGGGCCTGAACTGTTCGACGCCGAGCCGCCGAGCCGCCGAGCCGCCGAGCCGCCGAGCCGCCGAGCCGCCGAGCCGCCGAGCCGTTTTACTCCCCCATTGCCCCGACTAGCGGTTCGGGACGTTGTACTTGGCGAGGACGCCGCGGACTTTGTCGAGCGGAATGGCCTCGACCGTGTGGCCGTTCGCCGTCGTCGTGGTCGCCATGAAAAGCGAATTGTAGATCGCCTCTTCCGTCGCCTCGACTGCCGCCTCGAACAGGGCGGACATCTGCTCGTTGGCCAATTCCTCCGTCTCGAGTCTGGTGGCGTTGTACGACCGCCGGACCTTGTCGTTCGTCGAAAACGCGAGCACGTAGTCGCCCGACCCGTTCGACGCCGAAGAGCCCGTGCGAGCCAGGCCCATGATCGCGCGCGCGGCAAGCCGCTCGAGGTTGCGATCGGACAGCGGCGCGTCAGTCGCGATCACCATCACGCACGAGCCATCTCCGCGCTCGCCGGGAGATTCGGCTTCGCGCTTGAACGCGTATTGACCGAGCTCCTTGCCCACTGGCGCGCCGAGTACCTGGAGGATTCCGCCAAAGTTCGTCTGAACGAGCGCGCCGACCGTCCAGCCACCGAGCGACTTCGAAACGACGCGTGACGAGGTCCCGATGCCGCCCTTCCAGCCGAAGGCCACGGTCCCGGTTCCCGCACCGACGCTTCCTTCGGCAACCGCGCCCGTGGACGCCGACGTCAGCGCGGCGCGAACGTGCTCGGGCCGAATCGGTCTGGCCCGGATGTCGTTGAGCGTTCCATCATTCGTCTCCGCGACCACCGGGTTGATCGAGCGCACGCTGCTCATGCCTGGCTGCGCGAGCATCCAGTCCACCATCGCGTCCGCCGCTTTCCACACGCACAGCGTGCACGTCAGCAGAATCGGCGTCTCGAGCTCTCCCAGCTCGCGAAGTTGAGTCACCCCCGTGATCTTGCCGAATCCATTGCCGACGTGGAGGGCGGCGGGCACGCGATCGGTGAACAGATTTCCGCCGTGTGGCAGGATCGCAGTGACGCCCGTGCGAACGTTGTCGCCTTCGATGACCGTCGCCTGCCCAACCCGCACGCCGGCGACGTCGGTAATCGCGTTGAGAGCGCCAGTCTGGAAGACGCCGGGCTTGACGCCCAGCTCGCGCGCGCGCACGCGCTGCGCACCGAGCGCGCTGGTAACCAGGGTCATCGAGATGACCGCCTTGCCGAGAAGGTTGCCAAAATACGCCATGGGAGGGCTCTGCACGGTTCGACAGGGGAGAGTGACGGAACTTGACCGTACTCGCCCCTGCCGACTCTGGCAACTCTTCGCGACGTGAGGCGGGCGGCCGCGCTACTGCTTGGGCGTCAAGAACAACGTACTGTTCAGCTGCCATGATGCGCGGTCGTCCTGCCGACCGCCGACGCCGATCGCCTGCCCCGTCGCTCCTTCGAAGCGTCCCGTCCCGTCCGTGATCGTCATGACGATGTCGAACGTGCTGGTGCTGGGAAGCAACGTCGTGAAGGTCTGCACGAATTCCACTATGAGAGAATCGCCGGACGCCGTGGCCAACGCGCCGACGCCGTTCACGACGAGGTGGCCGTCCGCATCGAAGTGGCAGGTCTGCCACACCGCGCGTGAGCTGTCCTTGCCGCCGTGTGTCATCACTCCCGAGCCAATGTATGTCGTCTGGAGCGTCAGTGGGCCGCACGTGATCGTCGGCCCGCTCGCGTTCGACCATCCGCCAATCGGCGCAAAGTCTTCACGGTCGCTCATGCTGATGATCTTGAGTCCGGGCAGGCGGTCAGCGAGCGGCCCGGTCCCGGAACGCAGCTCGGGCGACGCGATTTGCCGCGGTACGGTCGGCGTGTCGCAAGCAGCCAGAGCGGCAAGGCCGGCCAGCACTGGCAAGAACGACTGACGAACGGCCTGTAACATCGTGCGCATTGCAGCCTCCGCATGAGAGATATGTGAGATCCGCGCGCGTCGGCCTGTTCTCGAGCCACGTGACGCTTCGCGGGGCAGCGTCCATTCCGGTTGTACGATATGAAATGCTCGAGATCGTCCGAACATTCAGAACGCCGGCCGCCGTTATGTTAGTAAATACATATGAACCGTCTGTCGGGGGACATGAGAGTTCCTGTAATCCGCCCCTGTCTTGCGCGACGAGATGGGCGGGACGGTCGAACTCGCGCGGCGCAAATCCGATTCGCCCGCGAGATTAAGCCGGATTTAAACTTCTCTCACGAATGGCGCGGTACGACGGCGCGGGCGGGTGGACACCGACCCGATTGAGCAGATTGGCGGCGGCGCCTATCTTCCGTCCGTGCCTCTTGCCCCGCTGCACGGCCACGCCGCCCTTCGCACCCGACTCGCACACGCCGTCCGGCGCGGCACGCTGCCATCGAGTCTCCTCCTGCTCGGCCCTCGCGGCGTCGGGAAACAACAGATCGGCCTCTGGCTCGCGCGGCTGCTCCTCTGCGAGCGCCCGACCGACACCGGTCCCTGTGGCGAATGCAAGTCGTGCCGGATGTCGGCCGAGCTCAAGCACCCCGATCTGCACTGGTTCTTTCCACGCCCGCGCCTCAAGGATGCCGACGCGGCGCCGGACGACGTCCGCGAGGACATGGCCGACGCCATCGCCGGGCGCCTGAAAGCCGGCGGATTGTACGAGGCGCCGGGCGGCGACGAAGGCATCTTCATGTCGACCGTGCAGACAATCGTCCGCACCGCGGCGCTGTCGCCAGCCATGGGCCGGCGCAAGGTGTTCGTCATTGGCGACGCCGAGCGCATGGTGCCGCAAGAGGGC
This sequence comes from Gemmatimonadaceae bacterium, assembly GCA_035469245.1. Lineage (GTDB taxonomy): Bacteria > Gemmatimonadota > Gemmatimonadetes > Gemmatimonadales > Gemmatimonadaceae > JAQBQB01. Next base: position 13,605 of record DATISA010000351.1, on the reverse strand, counting down.
TCCGATCAGGCGGCCAACGCATTCCTCAAGCTCCTCGAGGAACCGCTGGCCGATACGACTATCGTCCTGACGTCGAGCGAATCCGGGGCCTTGCTGCCCACGATTCGCTCGCGCACGGTCGCGGTCAGAGTCGCTCCTCTCACGGATGCCGAAGTGCACGAGTTCTTCGCCGACGCGCAGATCGCCGACCGTCTCGATCTCCCGAACGGACCCGAACTGCAGGAATTGCTTCGCCTGGCGGGCGGCGCGCCGGGACGACTCATCGAGCGCGATTCATGGACGGTGGCGATGGGGCAGGCAAATCGTATCCTCGAGGCGGCTACGTCGCGCGATCACGGGCGGCAGATGCGCGTAGCACTCGGCGCCGGTGCCGCCGGGGCGCGTGGCAAGTTCAGCGATGCTCTGGACGCGCTCACCGTCGTGCTCCACGAGCAGGCCCGCGCCGCCGCGGATCGTGGCGACGAGCAAGGCGCGTCGGGCGCCGCCCGCGCCGTGGACGCCGTAGAGGAAGCCAAGGAGATGGCCTCCCGAAACGTGAGTCCGCAGTTGCTCACCGCCTCATTGCTCCGGCAGCTCTCCAAGGCGATTCCATGAGCGACGAATTGTCGCACGTTGGCGACTCCGGCGAGGCCAGGATGGTGGACGTGTCGGGCAAGCCGGAGACGCTGCGTCGCGCCCGGGCGACCGGCGCCATCCGGATGCGCGCTGAGACGCTCTCGGCGATCGTGAAAGCGGAGGTCAAGAAGGGCGACGTACTCGGCGTCGCTCGAATCGCGGGCGTCATGGCAGCCAAGCGCACCTCGGAACTGATCCCGCTTTGCCACCCCCTGGCGCTGACGCATGTGGAGGTGTCGCTTTCCCCCGACGAGACTCTGCCCGGCGTGCGGGCGGAGGCCTCGGTGAGCACCACCGGGCCAACCGGGGTAGAGATGGAGGCCCTTACAGCGGTCTCTGTGGCCCTGCTCACCGTGTACGATATGGCCAAGGCGCTCGACCGAGCGATGGCGATCTCCGATATATCGTTAGCCGAAAAGTCGGGTGGACTCGGCGGCGATTACGCAAGGGTTGATGGCACGAGCTCTGCCACTTATCGTGGGTCCAGCAGTAAGAAGGCGTAGTGGCTGTAGGCTTGTTAACCTGTTGCCAACATTACCCTTATGCGCAACCTACGTGGGACGTACGTCCACCGGGGGGACGCGGTTCGGCGACGGAGACGCATGCAGCGAGTGCTCTTCGTAGCTGGCTCGGCGGCGGTGATCGCGCTGATCATTGCCGTCCGAAGAACCACCCCGGCGAACGCCGAACCTGCGGTGACTGGGAGCCGAGCGGGGTTGTTTTCGCTCGGGGACGCCCGGAAGCTGCGCTCCGAGCTGGAGACAACGAGAGGTGAGCTGACACTCGCCCGCGCTCAGTACGAGCGTCTCGAGCGGGTCATGCGGTACTCGAACCAGTACGGCATCACGGCTGGAATGGCCGGAAAGGTCTTCGACGCCTCGATCCGTGAGGGCGTCGACCCGGAGCTGGGTTTCCGGCTGGTCCGGTTGGAGAGTGAGTTCAACCCGCACGCGATCAGCAAAGTTGGAGCCCTTGGGCTCACGCAACTCATGCCGTCCACGGCTCGCCTGTTCGACAAGAGCGTCACGCGCGAGAGGCTGTTCACCCCCGACGTCAACCTTCGAGTCGGCTTCCGCTACCTGCGGACACTACTCGACATGTACAAGGGCGACGTCTCGCTCGCGCTGCTGGCCTACAATCGAGGTGAAGACGCGGTGTGGCGCGACGTACGCGCCGGAGTGAATCCGGGCAACGGCTACGATCGCAGCGTCTTGCAGGGCTACAAGGGCAAAGGCACGATCGACTGACCGGAGCCTGAACGAGCGACACCCGGCGGGGCGCGACTATTTGTCCAGTCGCGTCCCGCCGGTCTTTTTCGGGGTCTTGGCCGAGGCCTCTACCGTCTTGTTCGCGCTCCTGCCGACGGTCGGTTCCGGCTTCTTCGAGCTTGGCTTGCTCGCGACCGCCTTCTTGGAAGCCGCGTGACTGGATCCGCGGCTCGCACTCGAGGCCTTGGAGCGAGACGGCGCCGGACCCGACCGGACGACGAGGGACTGCCCGGGCAGGATCAGCGCGCGACGCAGACCGTTGGCCTTCATCAGCGCGGCGGTGGAGGTGTGGTACCGCTTCGCGATGCCGCTCAGGGTCTCGCCCGACTTCACGACATGTGTGAACCTGGCGCGCGAGCTCGAGTAGCGTTCGATGGAGGGATCCGGTGCTGGTGTTGCCGCCGCAGCCACCGCGGCGCTCGGAACGAGCACCGTCTGACCCGGGGCGAGGTTGCCGCTCTTGAGCCGCTTGAGCCTTGGGTTGAACAGTGCAAGCTGTTTGGTGGACAAGTCGTGCTTGCGTGCGATCGATCCAACGCTCTCGCCCTTCTTCGACGTGACGGTGATGAGGGCGCCGCGCTCGCTCTTTGAGAGATTGGCGAACGCGCTCGGGAAGCCGTCGGCCGAGCCGGGCGGGATCCGTACCCGGACTGAATCCTTGGGCGGCGTCATCCCGCGCAGGATCTGCGGATTGAGCGCCTGGATGTCGCCTACCGTGGCGCCGGACGCGATCGCAATCGCGGCGAGCGGAGTGGCCGGGCCAACGCGCACCGAGTCGTAGGCGAACGGCGGCACAGGAGTCAGCTTCAGCCCATATCGGTCCGGCTCCTTGGCAATCAGCGCGGCCGCGATGAGCTGCGGCACGTACTCGCGCGTCTCATGGCGGAGGTAGTCCTTGTCCGCGAGCGCGAAGAACAAGTCCTCGCCCGTCGTGCCCTCGAGGTCATCCGCGTATCGCGTGAGTCCGCGAGCAATGCGGCCTGGTCCGCCGTCGTACGCTGCGGCCGCGAGATAGAGCGAGCCGAATTGCTCGTTGAGATCTTTGATGAAGCGCACGGCCGCGATCGTCGACTTCACCGGGTCGCGCCGCTCGTCGACCCACCAATCCACGCGCAGGCCCATGTCCCGCGCCGTCGACGCCATGAACTGCCACATTCCAACCGCGGCGGCGCGGGAATACGCATTCGGGTCGAAGCCGCTCTCGACGAGCGCGAGATAGTACAGGTCTTCCGGCAGACCGCCCTCGCGCATCTTGGCGCGAATCATCGGTTCGTAGCGAGTGCCCTCGTTGAGCCGCGCCTCGATGCGGTCCTTCGCGGGTCCGGTGAACATCCGCACATAACGATCGACGCGAGCCGTCGATGCGTACGGCAGAACCTCGATGTCCCAAACCGGGCCCGCCGCCGAGTCGGCTGCAGGTGCCGGGATCATTGCGCTGGAGTCTCCGAACAACTCGGTCGCGCGACGGCTGACGTCACGCTGCGAGATACTCGTTGAATCGGGTCGTGCCGCGGCAATGGCTGCGGTCGCGGTGGGAGCGCGGGCGGGGGCGGGGGCGGGGGCGGATTGCTGCGCGATGGCTGGCTTGGAGGTCGCACCCGATGCTGACGGCCGCGTCGCGGCAACTGGCGTTGGGACGGGCCCCGTCTTGGCGGGATGCGCACATGCCGTGACGGCCATTGCCAGCACGACGGCAACTCTCAGCTTCATCAGCAGGCCTCCTGCTCCACAGCTTGAAACGACAATCGCCGCCTGAGGCGGCGATTCACGGAATTGCCAAGATAACGGATTCGATCGACCAGCGCGCGGCGCGCTTCACCTTCGCGGCGGCGGCCCGGCATCACTGCGCCGCGATGTAGTTGCCGAGCACGCGGTTGGTGGCGCTGAGCACGGCCATTGCCGCGCCGCGCCGCGTGTCACTCTCCGCGAGGTAGCAGCCGACGAGCCGCGTGAGCTTGACGCCCTCACGCATCGATACCGATACGATGATGAGATTCTCGTCGAATGCGCGCAGGTGTTTCACACCAAGCAGCTCGAATTGAAGCGCGCCCTTGCCGAAATCGGCCAGCGCGTGCAGCGCGGCTTCGGCCGCCACGCGGAAGTCGCCGAGCGGACTGGATTGACCAATCGCTCGGCCGACGTACATGACGCCCTCCCACTCGAGGGAGACTTCGGCCGTGCATTGCCCGGCAGGAGTTCGGGCAAAGCTGAAATTCGCGAACTTGAGCCGTTCGCGACGTTGGCCAATCGGGAATAGCGCGCTGGTTTCTATCGGGCGCGGTTGAGTCATGGAAGGCGGCAGTGGGAGGGTCGACCCTTCACCGTCACGTGTGGGCATCGTCGCCCGGTTGTTAAACGAGTGAATCATGGCGAACGCAACAGCCGAATGCTTGTAACCGCTGTCACGGAAACCCATATTCGCCGCCATGAGGATGTTTATTTCGTCACTCGCGCTCATCGGGCAAATACTTGCGCCGCCAGCAGTACGGCGACCGGCCGGCGCGCTGGTCGTCACGCGCTCGGATTCGCTGGCTCTGCGGATCACTCGGCGGGCGAGCCAGGTTTCGGGCGCCGTGATCGGCGTCGCCTACCACGATCTGCAGACGAACGACTCGCTCTACCTGAACGCAGGCGAGAGCTTTCACGCGGCCAGCACGATGAAGGTGCCGGTGATGATCGAGTTGTATCACCGCATCGACGCCGGAGCACTCGCGCTCGATCAAGGGATACTGCTCGTCAACCAGTTTGGCTCGATCGTCGACGGATCGCCCTACTCGCTCGACGCCGGCGACGACTCGGACAGCTCGGCATACCGCCTCGTCGGTTCGCGCGTGCCGGTACGGGAGTTGATCGATCGCATGATCACCCGGTCGAGCAACCTCGCGACCAATGCGTTGATCGAGCTGGTTGGAGCCGTGAACGCGAACGCGACCGCGCACACGTTGGGTGCGCGGGACATTCGCGTGCTGCGAGGCGTGGAAGACGACAAGGCGTATCGCGCCGGTCTCAACAACACGACGACGGCGCGCGACCTGGCGGTGCTGCTGGACGCGATCGAGACGGCACGCGCGGCGAGCCGCTCGAGCTGCGATCGCATGCGCGACATCATGCTCGGGCAGGAATTCAACACCGAGATTCCCGCCGGCCTCCCCGCCGGGACCAAGGTTGCTCACAAGACGGGTTGGATCACTGGCGTGCTGCACGATGCGGCCATTGTGTATCCTCCGGGGCGCCGGCCGTACGTGCTCGTGGTGCTCACACGCGGCATCGACGATCGGGCGCAGGCGCAACGGCTCATCGCCGACATTTCGCGGCTGGTGTACGCGCACGCCATGGCGAGCACCATCGCCTCGCGCTCATGAGAGTCGCGGTGGGAACGGACCACGCGGGCTACGTACTCAAGACGACCGTGGTCGACGCCATTCGAGCATTGGGACACGACGTTGTGGATTGCGGTGCGTACGAGCTGCAGCCGGGCGACGACTATCCGGATTTCTCAGCCGCCGTCGCGCAAGCGCTCCTCGACAATCGAGCCGACCGTGGCGTCCTGGTATGCGGCAGCGGCGTTGGCGCATCGGTCGCCGCGAACAAGTTCCCCGGAATTCGAAGCGCGTTGTGTCACGACACCTTCTCCGCGCACCAGGGCGTGGAGGATGACGACATGAACGTCCTCTCGCTCGGCGCACGCGTGATCGGGCCCGCGCTCGCCATGGAGCTGGTCGCGGCCTTTCTCCGAGCGGAGTTCACGGGCGCCGAGCGGCACCGGCGTCGTCTCGACAAGGTACGCGCGCTCGAGCGGACCGGACAACAGGAGTCGGTGGATCATTCCTGAGCGTCGGGGATATTGTAGCGGCGGTGGGTGACGTCGAACGTACGAATCCGCGGCAACCGTTCGGGGAGTTCCAGTGCCACAATCGCCGCCGACGCACGAGTCGGCGCAGTTGAGCCGCCTCTGGTGGCTGCCCCTCGCGTTCGTGATCGGAACGCTGCTCGTTCTGGCCGTCGTGCCGATCGCGGTCGAGCAGCGAGTGCGATCGGTGCGCAACGGCGTCGTCGCCGCAAGCGATCAGTCACGGGTCCTGCTCAACGATCTCGAGGAGGCGATCGCCGCCGACGTGCTTCAGCCGGACTCCTCCGCACCGCAAAATGCCTCGACGCGGCAGACGGCAGTGCGGCTGGTCGCGGCCGACGCCGACAGTCTGGCGCTCGTCGTGCACGGCGTGGATCTCGAGACGAGCCAGCGATTCGAGCATCTGCGCGGACTGCTCGCCAGATGGACGGCGGAGTCCCTCGGCGACTCCACGACTCATGGTTCGCTCGGAACGACGCGGGCAATTCTCTCGACCGCGGACAGTCTCGACGTCCACCTGATGGCCGTGTCCGAGGTGCAGCGCGCGGCCGTGCGGCGACTCGAGCGACTCGACGTCCTCTCAGCCATCATCCTGGTTCCACTCGCGCTGGTGGCGATTGGAGTCGTGATGTGGGGCGGCCAGCGCGTGTTGCACTTCGCGCGAGTGGCCGAGCGCGAGCGTGCCGAGGTCGTGCGTTCGACCGAATCGCGGGCGGCACTCCTTCGGGGCGTGACGCACGACCTGAAGAATCCGCTCGGCGCTGCGGCCGGGTACGCCCACTTGTTGGAGGAGGGCGTCGTCGGCACGCTCACGCCAAAGCAGCTCGATATGGTCCGTCGTATTCAGCGACTGGTCGATACATCGGTCCAGACCATATCGGATCTGCTCGAGCTGGCGCGTGCCGACGGCGGCTGGATGCACATCGAGCGCGTTGACGTCGACCTCGCCACGATCGCGCGCGAAGTCGTCGAGGATCATCGCGGATTGGCGCGAGATCGAGGGCTGGCGTTGAAGTTCGATGCTGCGCCGGCGCCGGTGGTGACAGATCCGGCGCGAGTACGGCAAGTTCTGGCCAATATTCTGTCGAACGCAATCAAGTACACGCCGAGCGGCGGCGCGATCACCGTGAGCATCGTCCGGGAGGTCGGCGCGGCCGCGACGTCGCGTGTCGGCGTCGATGTGCGCGACACCGGACCCGGCATTCCAGCCGAGCTTCGTGAGAGAGTGTTCGACGAGTACTTTCGCGCCGACGGCACGTCTCCCGACGGACACGGGCTCGGGCTGGCGATCAGTCGCCGGATCGCGCGGCTGCTCGGCGGGGACGTTTCGTACACGCCTGGCACGCCGAGCGGCGCCGTGTTCACGGTCTGGCTCGGCAGCACGATCGCGTCGAAGACAGGCGCCGCCGCGCCCCGCGATCCGGGCTTATCCGCTATCGGGCGGCAGTAGCCGCGGCACAATGCCTGCTGCGAGTTTGGCGAGCGCGCCGACCGCAATTCCGACAACCCAGAGAAGAAGCGCCGCACGCGCGCTCGGACCTAGTCTGGTCTCCGCCACAGGAGTCTCCGCCACGATGTTCAGCAGCGACGCCAGCCAGTCGAGCACGCGAATCGTTGTGACTTCGACCGCGGACGGCGCACTCGCTGATCGCGTGCTGTTCGTCGTCGTCTCGTTCGAGGGTCCCGATCCATACTCGCAGGCCGGCGGACTGGGCGTGCGCGTGTCTGGTCTGGTCGACACCCTCGCCGACATGGACTGCGAGACGCACCTCTTTTTCATCGGCGATCCGGCGCTTCCTGGTGAGGAGTGTATTCACGGCGGACGGCTGATCCTGCATCGTTGGTCGCAGTGGATCAGCGTGAACTGTCCGAAGGGCGTGTACGACGGCGAGATGGGCAAGGTCGCCGACGTCACCTCGTCGCTGCCGGCGTATCTCACGGATCGCATTCTCGCACCAGCCGTGGCGGCGGGCCAAATACCGATCGTGCTATTCGAGGAATGGCAGACGGCCGAATGCGCCTGCCGGCTGTCGGATCTGCTCGCCCTGCGCGGCATACGGAATCGCGCCGTGCTGGCGTGGAACGCGAACAATCCGTACGGCTTCGAGCGCATCGAGTGGGGCCGGCTCGCCGCGGCGACAACGATCACGACGATCAGCCGCCACATGCGGAGCATCATCCGCGCGTGCGGCGCGGACGCGCGCGTGATCCCGAATGGACTGCCGGGCGATGCCTTCGAGGCCGTTCCACGAAGCCATATCGCGCACATCCGCGCCGCGATCGCCGATCGGCCCGAGGTCGGTCTGCTGTTCAAGATGGCGCGGTGGGAGCGGGAGAAAGGATGGGCGCAAGCGCTCGACGCGATCGCCTACACGCGGACGCACGATGCGGCGGACGAACGAACGCCGGTGCTCATCGCGCGGAGCGGCGGACCCAGTCGTGACGGCGGCCAACTCAGCGACGAAGCGCAAGCGCGCGGACTGCGCGTGCACTCGTTCGACACGGAACCAGCATTCATGAACGGCCTGGCCGATGTCGTGCGCGCGGGCGCCGATGTCGTCAATCTGCGCTTCGGAGTGTCTCCGTCACTCGCGCGGACGCTCTACGCAGCGTCGGATGGCGTGCTCGCCAATTCGGTTTCGGAGCCGTTCGGCCTCGTGGGACTCGAAGCAATGGCGGCGGGCGGTGTGGCGTTCACTGGCGGCACGGGCGAGGACTACGCGGTGCCCGGTCACAACGCGGTCGTACTCGAGACGCTGGATCCGGCGGAAATCGTCGCGCGCTGGGACGAGTTGTCGGCCTCTCCCGAGCTCTCGGCGAGATTGCGACGCGCGGCGCGACGATCGGCACGCGAATACGAATGGAGCGCGGTCGCCGGACTGCTCGTTGACGCCTTCGCCGGCTCGGCCGCGAGCGATGCGACGCGACCTGAAACGAACTCGACTATTGCGCGTTCTGGATTTTGGTGCGACTATCGTTTTCGCCGAGGGTAGTTCGCCTGGAAATTTCTTTTCCTCCCGCTAGCTCGGCGCCAGGCGGCACTCGGCGGTCCTTCCGCACCTGAAGTTCCCTCCGCAAGACAACTCGAGGAGTCCCCCGAACGTGCCCCACCGGTCACGCGTCGCGACGTCGCGCGCGCGCCGAGGCGTAGGCCGTCTCGCGTTTGCGCTCTTGCTTTGCACCGCCACTCGCGTCGCCGATGCACAGGTCCGGCCACGAGACTGCGATCTCGCGCGCCGGGCGTATGACGATCCATTCGCTGATTCTCACGGCTGGCACATGCGCCGGTATCAATGGCACGCGTTCTACGCGGGGCTGTCGGTAGCCACCGCCGAAGCGATCCACCGGACGACGCATATGCCGCGCTGGGCGAGCGCGGCAACGGCCACGGTCGCGATTGGATTGGTGCCGCACGTACGCGGCGTCATTCGGCATCGGTACCCGTTCAATGCGCGCGACTGGGCGTTTGACCTCGTCAACCGATCGGCGCCGCTTTTCGTTTGGCGAGCGACAGGGCCGCAACCGTGGACGTCGCGAGCCGTGACAGCGGCGGGATACGCCGGCGCGTATTTGTCGCTCGCCTGCTACGCTAGTCCGTGAGGTCGGGTAGGACGGGCTCGAAGAACATCGTCGCCGCGACGTGCCCGAACCCCGCGGCGGCGATCCATTCGTCCATTCCGTCGGCGATCGTTCGCTGACGGTCGACTGGAAGCTGCCGGAACGCAGCGATCAAACGCTCCTGAACCGTCTCGGGTGCGCTCGCGAGCGCGCCGCGGCCGTCTTCGGAGAGCGAGATCGCGGCACGCCGACGGTCTTCCGGCGACGTGCCACGCACGATCAGCCCACGCGAAGCGAGCCGCGCGACGACAGCCGACACCGAGCTTTGGGCGGTAGCCGTGCGCGCGGCGAGCTCGCCGATCGTGATGACGCCGGCTTTGTCGATCTCGCGAAGGACGAAGAGTTGCGCCATGCTCGCTCCGCGAATCGCGCGACTCTCCACGTGCGCGGTGCGGAGGGCGCGCACGATGCGACGCACCGCGTCCATGGCCACGCCAGCAGCGTCCGCGCCGAGCTCCGTGGTCGACAGTTGTGTGGTCATGCCGCTGCCGCCGGCGCACCGACTGCGTCCGAGCGCGTCTCGCTCGCCGCATCCAGGACAATGTTCTTGCGTTCGCTGAACGCGAGCACGATCGATGTCGCGACGAGTGCTGCCGCGATACCGATGGCGATGCCGCCGGATGCGGGCCAGGCCGACGCCGTGAAATTCGCAATCTGCTTGCTGCCGAGCAGCGGTGGCTGATAGGCGAGCCCGGGGATCTGAATCGCCGCGTGCGTCAGGTCGAGCGTATGCCCGTACGTGTACGTCCGCGACCAGAAGTCGGCGATGCCCGCGCTACCGGCAGCGCCGAACAGCGCGCCCCACCCGACCAGAGGGCCACGCCGTCCGATCGCGGCCACGCCCAATCCTGCCGTCGCGATGGCGAGCACGATCCACCGCATGTACTGCAACTCCGGCATGTCGGCGGGCTCGATGGCTCGCATCCCGATGTAGTGATTCAGGTGGTTGATGTTCTGGAGATCATTTTCCTTGGCGCCTTCGATGGTGTTCATGCGGATCTGCATGCCAAGGCCTTCGGGGTATTGCGGCGCGATCAGGGAGATCCGCCAGACCGGGAGGCCCGGCGTGATCGCGAGCAGAAGTGCCGCGATCACGACGAGCGCACGAGTGAGCTTCGACATATGTGAATTCTCGCTCAGTGATTCATCGTGGCGAACACTTTTGGCGTGCCCACCTGGATGATGCCGACCGCGCCCTTTTCGGCGTCGGCGAAGCTGTGCGTGACGAACGGGTAGAGCCCTTCACCGCTTGCGTCGGCGTCAAAGACCGTCTCGAACACCGCACCGCCGCCGGCGGGGACACCGTAGGTCTGCACGCCCTCGAGCACGTGCTTTGGATTGCCGTCCGGGTACACGCGATCGAACACCGCGCCGACGACGTGGAAGTCGCTGTCGAAGTTCGGTCCCGCGTTGACGACGAAGAATCGCACGCGGTCGCCGACGTTCACCTTGAGCGGATGATCCTTGTACTGCGCCGCGCGGCCGTTGAACGCCACGTAGGTCGCCTGCTTCGCCTGTTCGGCTTGCCAATCGGGCTGCATCGGGACGACGCTGCCGACTTTGGTCGTATCACCGGGCTTGGCGTAGAACTCGGACTGCACGAGCACGAATTCCTTGTCCGCCTTGGTGTCCCAACCGTCGCGCGGATCGACGATGATCGGGAGATACATGCCCTGCATCAGGTGCATCGTGACCGGCGGCGTGCCGCAGTGCACCATGAATGCGCCGGCGTCGCGCGCCGTGAATTCGAATTGCACCGAATCCTTCGGCAGGATCATCCGATACGCCACGTTGGCCGGGATGCGCGCGGCGTGGAAGTCGATCGAGTGCGGCATGGGCGACTCGTTCACGACGGTGATGCGAACCTGGTCGCCTACTCGCGCGCGGATCACCGGACCCGGCACGGTGCCGCCGAACGTCCAACCCTGGTACGTGACACCCTTGGCGATCTCGATCGTGGCGTCCTTGATCGGGATGCGGAATTCCTTCACGTCGGCGTCAGACGCGGGCGCGACGCGAGCGTCAAAGGCCGGCGTGGTTGAGCGAACGACTTTATCGAAATCGACGCGCTCGACGGCTGGGCCGCGGCGCGCTGCCGTGAGCGCGATGGCGCTGCTGCCGACGGCGGTGAGTGCAATGCTGGAGAGGATTCTGCGGGAACGCATTGTATTTCTCTCTGAAGAATTTCCAAAGCGCGATTGCTTCGTACGCGATGGAAATTGCTTCGTAGACGATGCGTCTTCCGTCAGCGATCGCTTGAATTCCTGTGCGGTGTTGTCCTGCACTCGCACACGGGGAATCCCCTACAGACTCAGCTTCGGCGCGTATAGGGGCGGTTGCGGACGGGCGGATGACCGCAAGGCGGCCTCTGCGCCATGAGGCCGGATCGATCTACTCAACGCAGAGACGCGGAGGCGCAAAGGGTTCCGCGTGCATTCGGCCCGTCGTGAGGCGCGGAAGAATTTAAGATTTTGGAAACCGATGCTACGGATGAAGCGGATCGTCCGGATCGGCCCTGGTGGCGCGAGAGCTCCACGCCCAACGCGCGGGGATTTTCTTGGGAACGGCCGCTCGGGACGCTGGCTTTGGCAAACCGAGCGGCAGTCGCAAAGGAGGATTCGTCCATGCTCGCGGCGAGAGGACGTGTCGCGCCACGCCGAGCGATTCGTCAGATCCGCTTCATCTGTGGAATGCGCATTCCCAATTCTTAGAACCGTCTACAGCGCGAGGTAAGCCGAACCGCTGACGCTCAGGCCCGAGATCCTGGACGCGGGGCGATGATTGCTGCGATGACGAGTTGTTCTCCTTCGGCGCGCATGCCGTGCGGCTCCTGCGGATCGTACGCGACGATGTCGCCCGGCCCAACTCGGCGTTCGGCGTCGCCGCCGGCGACGGTGCCGGTGCCCGACACGACGACGAGCAGCACGGTGGACGTGCTGGTGTGTACGGGCACTTCCTGTCCAGATTCAATGCGGAAGAGCACGATGCGGGCGTCGGCAGAGTCGTGCACGAGTGCAGTGGCCGGCCGACCAGGATTGTTCGTGACTGCCTGCGCCGCTCCCGCCCGCGCGTCGTAGAGCTTCATCCCTGCTCCGTCGCCTCTCGCAGCGCCGACAGGATCTGGCCGACTTCGAGTCCGTCGCGACGCGCGGCCTCTTCGATGGACACGCCGCCACCGCAGCACGTGTCCATGCCAAAGCGATTGAAAACCGCAATCGTTTCAGGGTGGCGCGCTACGATCTCGTTGATCGTCTGCGCCTGGTCGAGCTGAATCACGTCCGACATGGTGCACCTCATTACAGCATTGTGATGGATGGGAGCCGCACGACGCTCGCGCGGTCCAGCCATTCGGAATGTACGCTCACCGTGGAAGCCGCACGGCGGCAACGACCACGACCACGCCCAGGAGCGCGTTCACCCTGGCGAGCAGCGCCGCACGGCGGCGAAACGCGATTGCCTGCGGCGAGCCCGGTTCCACTCGACCGGCGAGTGGGCCGAGTGCGAAGTCGTGAATCGCGCTGACGATGATCATGATCGTCACCGACGTCAGTTTGATCGCGAGAGCGGTTCCGACTCCGGTCCGCCAGAATGCCGCGGAGCCGAACACGCCGTCCCAGTGCAGCCAGCCTCGATAGTGCAAATTCACGAGTCCGGTGAGGACGAGCACGACGATGGCGACCCACCCGACCGTTCGAAACCGAACCCCCAACTGCTGAAAGAGCCTCTGTCGCAGCGCGGGCTGCTCGATCGCGCGTAAAGCCGGGGCGCCCACCACGCCAAGAAAAAACATTCCGCCGAGCCAGAGCATCGCGGACAGAACGTGTAGCGTGACGTTGACGTAATACAACAGTGGCATCATTATCGAAATCGACGTTCACGCGCCGCCGGCGCGTCTTCCGAGGTACGCATCATGGTCAGGTCGCACGGTACGCTACGAGACGGGCTGGTCGTGGGACTCATCGGCTACGCCTCCGTCGCTCTGTTCTACAGCGCCTTTGACGTCCTCGCAGCGCGAGACCCGCTGTACACCGTCGACCTCCTCGGCAAAGCCGTGTTCCGAGGACTGCGCGACCCGGGAGTACTCTCCTTCCCGGTGGCGCTCGACGGTATGGTGATATTCCTCTACAACGCGCTGCATCTCGCGATCGCGCTCGTCATCGGCGTCATCGTGACCGCGCTGGCGGGGGAAGCGGAACGGCATCCCGGACGGGCGCCGCTCGTGCTGTTCACGCTGATTGCCGGCTTCGTCGTGAC
>DATISA010000350.1:0-2668 GCA_035469245.1 Gemmatimonadaceae bacterium | reverse complement strand
GAAGAGCGTGGTGAGCGCCAACCCCCAGATGAACAAATCGCGCTTGCCGAATCGCAAGGCGAGCGATTTGGACAGGATGACGCCGACGATCGTGGCGCCCGTACCCAGCACGTTGAAGATGCTGAACAGGTCCTCGCGACCTACGTAGTACTTGAAGTAGTAGAGGACCACGCCGCCGCGCAGCGCGAGCGTCACGAACAGCACGATGGTCAAGACGAACATCGCGAGCCACGGACCGTTCTTGCCGAGATCGGCGAAATCCTGTTTGACCGAGGGCTTTTGCTCGGGCGGCGGTTGGATGCGCTCGTGCGTCGTGAAAAACGTGATGACGAAGAACACGACGGCGAGCGCCGAGAAGATCGCCATCGTCACCTGATATCCGTGCGTGTCACTGCCGTGGCCGAACTGCTTTACCATCGGCAGCGCGAGTCCCTGGATCACGAGCTGCGCCGACATGGCGAAGACGAACCGATACTGCGAGAGGCTGGTGCGCTCGCCGACGTCGCCGGTCATCACGCCGCTCAACGCCGAGTACGGCAGGTTGTTCGCCGAGTACACCATCATGAGGAGGATGTACGTGATGTAGGCGTAGGCCAGCTTGCCCGATGCCGAGAGATCGGGCGTGTAGAAGGTGAGAAAACCCATGATGCCGAACGGCACCGCGGTGAACAGCACCCACGGACGGAACTTGCCCCAGCGCGACTTGGTGCGATCGGCGACGACGCCCATGACGGGGTCGAACGCGGCGTCGAACACCCGCACGACGAGAAAGAGCGTGCCCGCCGCCGCCGCCGTGATGCCGAAGGCGTCGGTATAGAAGGCGAGCTGGAACATGATCATCGTCTGAAAGATGAAGTTGGCCGCGGCATCGCCGATGCCGTAGCCGGCTTTCTCCTTGACCGACAGCTTGTCGCCAATCGCCATGGGCATCTCGTCAGATGTTGGTCATTGGACGCGGAGGATCACGGTCGTGAGGTCCTGGTCGCGCGAGGAGGATCCCACCATGACCTCGAACTCGCCGGGTTCCACGACCTCGTTCATGTCGATGTCGTAGAAGGCGAGAGACTCGTGGGTGATCGGCAGCTCGACCGTCGTGCGCTCGCCAGGCCGCAATGAGACTTTCCTGAACCCCTTGAGCTCTTTCACGGGGCGCGTGACGGAGCTCACGCGGTCCCGGATGTACATCTGCACGACCTCCGATCCGGCGCGCGTACCGGTGTTGGTCACATCGGCGAGGACCGACGTCGCGCCGCCGGAAACAGGGTCTGACCCTATTTCCGGGCGCGAGAGGCGGACATTGTCGATCGCGAAGGTCGTGTAGCTCAGGCCAAAGCCAAACGGGTAGAGCGGCGAGACGTCGTCGAACAGGTATCCGCGGCGCGCCGACGGCTTGTAGTTGTAGAACGCCGGGAGGTGACCGGCCGATCGCGGGATGGTGATCGGCAGCTTGCCGCCGGGATTGTTGTCGCCAAAGAGCGTCTCGGCTACCGCGCGGCCGCACTCCTGACCCAGGTACCAGCACTCGAGGATCGCCGGCACACGCTCGCTCAGGTGCACGAACGAGATCGGCCGGCCGTTGAACACGAGCGCGACGATCGGCTTGCCCGTGGCGACCATGGCGTCAACCAGCTCGTTCTGGCGTCCGACCAGCTCGAGGCTCGCGCGATCGCCCATGTGCTGGAGGTTCCACGCCTCGCGCGACGTCTGCTCGTTGCCGCCGATGGCGAGGATGATGACATCGGCGTTGCGCGCCACCTTCACCGCCTCGGCAATTTGCCGCCGGTCTTCGTCGGGGTCGCTCGGCACGACTGGGTCGGCGCTCCACGAGCCGCCGACGGTGATCTTGCAGCCCTCGCTGTACAGCACGGTTGCGCGGCCGCCGACGTAATCCTGAATGCCTCGCAGAACCGACACGTCGTAGTTGGGGACACCGCTGTACCCGCCGAGCAGGCTCCGATTGGCGTTGGGGCCGATCACGGCGATCGTGCGAAGTTTGGTGATGTCGAGCGGAACGAGCTGGTTCTCGTTCTTCAGCAGGGTGATGGTTTCCTGCGCTGCCTGCAGCGCGACTGCGCGGTGCTCCGCGGATCCCACCACTCGCTCGGCGAGATCGGGATCGACGAAGGGATCGTCGAACAGTCCCATGCGAAACTTGGCGAGCAGCATGGGCGCGACGAGATCGTCCAGCTCACGCTCGGCGAGCGTGCCATCATGCACGAGATCGACGAGGTGCGAGTAGCAGTCGGGCTCGGGCAGCTCGATGTTCACGCCGGCGCGCACGGCGAGCACGCATGCTTCGCGCTTGTCGGCCGCGACGTGGTGGCCATGCGTCTCGGGACGATCGGCGAGCTCCCAGATCGCGTAGTAGTCGGAAACGACGAAGCCCTCGAACCCCCACTCGCCGCGCAAGACGTCGCGCAGCAGCCAGCGGTTGGCGTGCGAGGGCACGCCGTCGACCTCGTTGTACGACGCCATCACGCTCATTGCGCCCGCTTCGCGGATCGCCGCGCGGAACGTCGAGAGGAAGGTCTCGCGCAGTACGCGGATCGAGACGTTAGCGGGCGCGCAATTCATCCCCGATTCCGGTTGTCCGTGCGCCACGAAGTGCTTGAGCGTGGCGATGACGCGTGTCTTGTCGCGGAACGTGCCGTCGCCCTGAAATCCGCGC
>DATISA010000349.1:0-3185 GCA_035469245.1 Gemmatimonadaceae bacterium | reverse complement strand
TGCTCCTCTCGGGCGAGCATGTGTACATCGCCGACTTCGGGATCGCCAAGGCGCTCATCGACACTGGCAGCGAGCGCCTGACGAGCACCGGGATGAGTCTCGGCACTCCGGCGTACATGAGTCCCGAGCAAGCGACCGGCGACGTCGTCGATGCTCGAAGTGATCAGTACAGCCTGGCCAGCGTGTTGTACGAGATGCTGGCCGGTGAGCCGCCGTTCACGGGACCGACGGCGCAAGCGATCGTTGGACGCCGACTCGCCGAACCCGCGCGCGCGATTCGCCCGGTGCGATCCGCGGTGCCAGTCGGTGTCGAGGCGGCACTGCTCAAGGCGCTCGAGCGCGTGCCCGCCGATCGGTTCCCGGACGTCGACACGTTTGTCGCGGCGCTGCGAAGCGCCCAAGCGAGCTCACACTCGCGCGATCCCCGCACGGGCCGACGGCAGCGCCTCGCCACCGCTCTCGCGATCGTGGTGCTCCTCGGCGGCATCGCGGCGGGAGGGTCAGTGATGCTGCGTCGCGGTCGCGGCTCGCCTGTCCTTCGCGACTCGGTGGCGGTCGCTCTCTACCGGCGTGGAATGCAGAGTTACGGCATGCGAACGCCGGAGGCGGCGACCGACGCAATCCGGTCGCTCCAGGCGGCGGTTCAGCGCGACTCGACGTACGGCCAGGCGTGGGCGGCGCTCGCGCACGCGTACGCTCAGGCGTACATCCGGCGTTTCGTCTTCTCCGGCGCACTCCGCGACAGCGTCCTGCGGCTGGCGATCGCCGCGTCCGACCGCGCGCTCGCTCTGGACCCGAACAGCGCGGCGGCGTGGGTGACCCAGGCGGAGGTCGCTCGGGAACTGGACCCGACGGACGTTGCGCCAGTGATCCGGGCGGGCCGGCGAGCGATCGCGATCGATTCGGCTCACGCGCCTGCGTGGCGGCTCCTCGGGCTCGTGCTGTTCGATTCCGGCGCGCGAGACGAAGGGATTCGCGACATGCGTCGATCGGTGAGCGCCGATCCGTCGTACACCGAAGGTTTCGCGTTCCTCGCGCTGGGATTCTACTGGCGGCGGCAGTACGACAGCGCCGCATACTGGATCGACAGCGCCGTGGCGCTCAACCCCAAGTACCTGCTGGGCCGCCAAACGGCCGGCTCGATCGCGATCGAGCAGGGCAAGTTCGCGCGCGCCGAGGCGTCGCTCGACGCAGCGCTCCGACTCAGTACGGACGTCGAGAAACCAAACACGCTCGCCGCGAGCGCGATCGCCGCGGCTCGCAGTGGTCGCAAGGCAGACGCACGGCAGTTCGCCGCACGCGCCGAGTCGCTCAATCTGGCCTACGTACCGATACCATCGCACAACGCGCTCTACATGGCGCAGGCATACGCCGCGATCGGCGAGGCGGACCGCGCGGTTGAATGGCTCAAGCGCTACACGCCGATCGCGGACCTCCACTTCCAGATGCACCTCGATTGCGATCCCACGTTCGATCCAATCGAGGACGATCCGCGTTTTCGCGCGCTGTTGCTCAAGCCGCGGCCAGGCAAGGCGCGGGGGTGCTAGCGTTACCCGCGGGCCGCACACGGAGAAACGCGGACGACCGGTGATCGCTCAGCTCGCCCGTGCCACTCTCCGCGCCGCCGGCTTCCCAAGTCCGCTCGCCGCTTCGACCAGCGCCGCCGCCGTGAATGGTTTTTCAAGAAGCCGCGCGCCGTTCGCTTTGAGCTCCTCGAGTATCCGCGCCTCGTCGGTGTAGCCCGTGACGAACAGCACCGGCTGCTCCCAGCCACGCGCGCGAAGCCGCTCCACCAACTCCCGCCCTCCCATCTCGGGCATCACGACGTCGGTCACCACGATGTCGATCGAGTCGCCGTGCTCACGCATTCGCTCGAGTGCGTCCACGCCATTGCGCGCGGTGCACACGTCATAGCCGGCATCGGCGAGCACCGCTGCCGCGAACTCTCGTACGCCGTCATCGTCTTCGGCGATCAGCACGCCGCGACGCCGCGTCTGAAGTGTTGCATTCGACCACGGCGCCGCGACGACGCGCAGCGACTGCGCACTCGAATCGGCCAGTTCGGAGCCGGCGGGGCGATCGACCGAAGCCACGGGAAGATGCACGGTGAAGGTCGACCCGACACCGGGCGCGCTCTCTACCTGAATATCGCCGAACGACTGCTTCACGATTCCATAAACCGTGGCGAGTCCGAGCCCGGTTCCCTGGCTGTGCGGCTTCGTGGTGAAGAACGGCTCGAAGGCGCGCGCGAGCGTCTGCGGACCCATGCCGATGCCCGTGTCGCGCACCGTCAGCTTGACGTACTCGCCGGCGCCGAGCGTCGGTGTCGCGTCGCCAGACCGCGGGTCGTCCCATTCCGTCACCACCACGTTCGCCGTCTCGATCGCCAGCGTTCCCCGCCCTTCCGACTGCGCCGAGATCGCGTCACGGGCGTTGAGCGCCAGATTGACCAGCACCTGACTGAGCTGTCCCGCATCGGCGCGGACGGGCTTGAGGCTCGGCTCCAGTCGCGTGACGATCGCGATTCGTTCGCCGAGTGCCGGGCGCATCATCTGCAGCACGTCGTCGACCACCGCGTTCACGTCGAGCAGCTTTGGCGAGAGCAGCTGCTTTCGGCCGAATGCGAGCAACTGCTTGGTCAGTGCGGCCGCCCGATCCGCCGCGAGGCCGATCCCAGCCAGGTGCTTCGTGACGGCGGCATCGTGCGCACCGAGGTTGGTCTCGAGCATGTACACGTGCCCGCCGATCACCGTGAGCAAGTTGTTGAAGTCGTGCGCCACGCCGCCGGCAAGCTGGCCGACAGCCTCCATCTTCTGCGCCTGTCGCAGCCGCTCCTCGAGCAGATGCTCGCTCGTCACGTCGCGCATCGAACCGACCACGCGTTCGGCGATGCCGGCGGGGGTGCGCTGGACGATCATGCTGCTCGATGCGTAGGCGTAGCGGCCGTCCGCGCGGCGCACGCGATAGTGCACGGTTCCACCTACGGACGTGGTTGGATTTGCCATCACATCCGCGACCGAACGCCGAAGCACATCGAGGTCGGCCGGATGCACGCGCTCGAGCCACCACTCGAGATTTCCCACCTGGTCCGGTGCGTAGCCGAACACCGACTCCATCGACTCCGTCCACTCGATCCGGCCACTCGGAACGTGCCAATCGTACACGACGTCGCGCGTCGCGCGCGC
>DATISA010000348.1:0-15107 GCA_035469245.1 Gemmatimonadaceae bacterium | reverse complement strand
GAGCTTCCCGCCCTTCACGACGAGTCCTTCGGGAAGGACGAACTCGGGATGCACTTCGGCGTGCGTGACGGGATTGCTCATCACCTGCAGCTCGAGCTCGACGGCGTCACCGATGTGGATCTTCGTGTGGTAGTCGGCGAGTTCGAGCTCGAACTTCGCCGGCTCGGGTGGCGCGAGCTCGTACGTGTTGATGAAGATGCCCCACGGGCCACCGACCTCGCCGCGGAGCAGCTTGAGGAGCGCCGCTTGTTGGCGGTCGTCGGCGCGGTCGTCGACGTAGGCGACGGCACGTCCACCGCCTTCGTGAATGGCGCCCGGCCAATCGGCGTACAGCGCGATGGCGAGCGTGTCGACGGGCACATCATCGACGTGCCCTTTTTCGATCGCCCAGATCCAGCCGCCCTCGCATTTCCCGCTGCTGGGGCGCGCGTTGAAGTTGCACGGACAGCCCCAATCACAGTTGCAGGCAATCACCACTTTGCCCGCGAGTTGCCATTTGCTCACCGCACCCCCTGAATGATCGCCGCGACGAGCAGCGCCGCGCCCGTGAGGCGAGACACCGCGACGCCGCGAGTCGTGAGCTTCTCCACCGCGACGAGGATCGAAAGACCGATGACCCACCGCACGCCCATCATGCCGACGAGTACCAGTACCGCCATCAGGGCCCAGCAGCACGCCAGACACCATAGCCCGTGTTCCACGCCGAGCCGCAACGCTGACCGGTCCCCCCCCCAGTGCTGCATGAGAAAATCGGCGGGGCTGCGGCACTTCCTGAGGCACGACTCCTTGGCCGGCGTGAGCTGATACACGCCCGCGGCGGCGAGGACGAGCGGGGACCAGGACATCGGCATCAGCTCGCTCCCAATGTACGCGGGTATGCCTGCCGCCGCCCAGACCGCGAGATAGCCGAGCACGAGGAGCAAGGTGGCGCGCGCGGGAGCGCCGCGACCGTACAGCAGCACGAGCGGCGCGGCGGAGGGCAGCATCATCGCGGCCATCATGATCGTCCACGCGGCGACGAACATGACGGGTCCCGCGGCCATGCGCTGCGAAGGTGCCAGCGTAACGGCCCACGCGATCGTGGCGGCAGCGGCCAGCCCGCCAATCGTCCATCGATCGTTTGCCATCGGCCGGTTCGAGGACGTCATCGACATATCGTGAGAGCGAGCGCGTGTTGTGCGCGACTCAGTGAGGCAAGCGCGTCGGTATGCACAGAGTGGAACTGACCGCGAGAGCGGCTACCGTTCGGGCGCGCGGCGCGGACGTTGCCTGGCCGAGACCGACCGAATGACCAGCCTGCCCCGCACGCCGTCCCGAAACGGTGATTTCGAGTGCGCGATCGCCGCCATGAGGAGCGCGCGAATCTCGGGTCGTGCGAGAACCGATACGCTGTCGAGCCGCACGTAGCGGCCCCGCTTGCCCGAGCCGAGCAACAGCTTGTGTGGATCGGGAAGGTCCGCGCCCTGGAGAAAGTACAGATTGACGCCACTCGCACCGGCAGCGATCGACACGATGGCATCGGACGGCCGGTCACTGGGCGAGTAGCCGATGACGAAGAAATTGTAGTTATCGTAGACCAGCTCGTTGGCGCTCGGTATGCTCTTGCGAAGCTCGCTCCGCACGGCTCGAATGAGTTTCCGTCGGCCCGGCTCGAACTTATCTATGAAAGTCTTGAGACGGGTCTCCGGACTCTCAATTCCCTCGTCGTTCTTCCGCCCCGCGCGTTCGATCTGCGATCGCAGTCTCGGCATTTGCGATTCCTCCGACGGAGGGCGGAATGTGCGTGCATCGCGCGCGGATGGCCACCCGTAAACCCCAACGGTAGATTAGCCCGCCCATGGACTACCACACCATCGATGTGCGGCCCTCCACGCCCGTGATCGGCGCCGAGATTCGCGGCGTCGACCTGACGCGCCCGGTGTCCGACGCGCAGTGGAGCGAGATCCACGATGCTTTCCTCCGCCATTCCGTGATTTTCTTTCGCGATCAGCAAGAGATGTCGCCGGAGCAGCAGATCGCGTTCGGCCGCAGATTCGGCGAGCTGCACATTCACCCCGCGGCTCCGCACATGGAAGGCTACCCGGAGGTGTTCGTCATCCACGCGCACAAGGATTCCAGGTTCGCGAACGGGGAGAGTTGGCACTCCGACGTGTCGTGCGACGTCGAACCGCCGCTCGGATCGATTCTCCAGATCCACGTGCTACCGCCCTGCGGCGGCGACACGCTGTTCTCGAGCATGTACGCAGCCTACGACGATCTCTCACCGCGCATGAAGACGTTCCTCGAGGGGCTGACCGCCGTTCATGAGTCCGAGCACTTCTACCGCGGGCGGTACGCCGATCGTGGCGTGAACGATGCCGGCAAAGTGTACCCGAGCGCGGTGCATCCGGTGATTCGGACGCACCCGGAAACGGGCAAGCGGTGTGTGTTCGTGAATAGAACCTTCACGACGCGCATCGAAGACCTGCCCGAGGACGAGAGCCGGGCGATTCTGCAGTTCCTGTTTCAACACGTGGA
Source organism: Gemmatimonadaceae bacterium (assembly GCA_035469245.1). Lineage (GTDB taxonomy): Bacteria > Gemmatimonadota > Gemmatimonadetes > Gemmatimonadales > Gemmatimonadaceae > JAQBQB01. The sequence continues at coordinate 12,590 of DATISA010000348.1, read as the reverse complement.
GACGCCGTGGTACCAGACACGGTTCACGTGGCGGCAGAACGATGTGGCGATGTGGGACAATCGATGCGCACAGCACATGGCGATCTGGGACTATTGGCCGAACGAGCGGAAAGGGCATAGAGTGACGGTGAAAGGCGAACGGCCAATTTTTCTAACCTGAGCCGGAGTGCCGAACGCCGGCGTGCGCGCTTCGCCCATCTCTTCAGCTCCGTTTTCTGCGTGTCGATCCACGTCGTTCTGGTCAACCCCGAAATCCACTGGAACACGGGCAACGCCGGCCGCACCTGCCTCGCTGCCGGCGCCACCTTGCATCTCATCGAGCCGCTCGGCTTCTCCTTGGACGAGCGCGAGGTGAAGCGCGCCGGGCTCGATTACTGGGAGCACGTCGATGTCCGGGTATGGCCGAGCTGGGCTGCGTTCGAGCGCGAGCTGCCCACGCTCGGCGAGCCGTTCTTCTTCTCGACAAAGGCGAAGCAGGTCCTCTGGGATGCGCCATTGGGCGCGCCGGACGATGTCGTCCTGGTGTTCGGGCGCGAGACCGGCGGCTTGCCGGCCGCGCTCCACGAACGCTATCGCGACCGATTCGTCGGCATGCCGATGTTATCGCCGCGCGTGAGGTCGCTCAACTTGTCGACGAGCGTGGCAATCGCGTTGTACGAGGTGCTTCGGCAGCGTCGAGCCGGCGGAGCCTGCCGGCCGTCATCCGTTCGCGCCGCGCCACGGCCGTGATGACACCTGTCCCTGGCGTCGAACGTATGAACTGGGTAGTTCCTGCCATATCAGTCTGAACCGGTCGAGGAGGAACGGACATGTTGAACGAGCATGACCTCGCTGTACCGCTGGTGACCGCTTTGGCCGGTTTGCTCGTCACGACGATCGGTTTCGCGATCGCATGGGTTCGAGCGCGGGAGCAGCTGCTCCGCCTGCGCGGCGAGCAGCGACCTCCCGCCGACGTCACTCTCGCAAACGCCGATCGGCTGGAGCAGGCGCTCAGCTCGGTCGCGCTCGAGGTCGAGCGAATTGGTGAGCACCAGCGGTTCCTGACGAACATGCTTGCCGAGCAGGAGTCGCAGCCGGCCGACCCTCGCAAGCCTTAGTCGGGGTTCTGAACGCGCGTCATGCGCAGGCTGCCGGACACGGAAATCTTGCGCGGGACTTCCTGCGTTTCCTGCTGCACGCAGACGCGCTGGCCGGAAGAATTCGTCTCGTAGCGCACGCAGACCGTCCTGCGCTCGAAGATGGTGGTCATGGTGTGATACGACGCTTTCTGAACCGGGTTGTATCTGTCGAACGACAAGGTGATCTCGGCGCAGAGGTACACGTAGGGGTGGTCGCGACCCCAGCTCTGCTGCTGGTCGTAGCGGCACGGTCCGGGCTGTGCGTCGACGATCACGGTGTCGCTGATGACGGTCAGCGTACCCTCGATCGCGTCCTGCAATTGCGGCGGCCGTTCGCTGAAGCGGTAGATACCGTCGAGTATCGGCAGCGGTCTCGGGGTTGTCGTCCCCTTCTTCGTGCACGCGGCGACCGCGAGCACCATCAGAACCACGACGGATGCGGGCCATTTGCCGTTCATCGAGATTCTCCCCTCACGTCGTCTCCTGCATGGCGGCGGCTTCGCGTCGAGCGCGCGGGCGAACGCTGAGGAGCTTGTGGAAGATCGCGTGTACCTCGCCGGACGCGTTCACCAGTTCCACCGTGAATTCCGGCTCGGTCTTCCCCTGCTCGTGGGCCGCTCGCTGGATCGCGGCGACGTCATCGAGCGACAGGCGAAATGTCGCGTAGAGCTGTTCGCGGCCCGGCCGCCGGAAGCGAATGCTCGCGGCTTTGTCCCACACGACGTAGTCGGGACCGAGCAACTGCATGAGCATCTGCATATAGACCGGATCGATGGCGCCGTACATGCTTCCGCCGAAAATGGTCTTCACGCGGTTGCGCGTGCGCCAGTTGAGCGGCAGCCGGATTCGAACCTCGGTCCAGTCGCCGGCGATGTACGTGACGCGGGCACCGGTGCCGCGGTAGGCGGGATAGACGTTGAAGGCCCAGCGATAGAGGCGCGTGCGGAACGTCTCGGGCATGCGATAACATCGCGGGTTGCCGCGGCGTTCACAATCTGGAAATGCGGCCGATCGCGCTCATCGAGCGTGCGCGCCGCCATCGGTCCCTCGCGAATGTCACCTCAGCCCTGCGGGCAGCGCATTTCTCAAAGCCAGGTCGCGCGGATCAGCCGTCACTCCTCGCATCCGGTTGGTGACGTAGGCGTATGCCAGGCCGGTTTGCGGATCGGCGAAGCCAAGTGAACCGCCCGACCCCGGCGAGCCGAACGCACCCTCGTGCCCGAAGGACCAGTTCGGGCAGGTCTTTGTGAAGCCCAGCGAGTACTTCATCTCGCCCTTGAGCGCTTCGTCGTAGAATCCGTGCAACGACGGGATCGCCGGCGCGCGGAGCGCCTGCAACGTCTCCTGGCGCAGATTGAGCGTTCGACCGTCCGTCGCGAACTCGCTGTACGCGTGCGCGATGGCCCGCGCCGTGCCCACACCGCCTCCCGACGGGACCTCGAGATCGCGCGCATAGATGCGCTGCTTGTCGAGGACCACGTTCGACCCCGGGTTGACCACGATCGCCCGGAAGATGGCGGAGCGCGGATTGAGCGACGCGAGCATCAGTGGTAACGGCAGACGGAGCAGGACTCCAAACGGACCGCACGCGTCCGGCACGGCAAGCCTGGAGTCTGGGAGTGAGTCGGGCAGGCGGATGTAGAATTCCTCGCCGAGCGGCGCGGCAATCTCGTCGTGGAAGAACCGTCCCAGGCTGCGATGCCGGGGATCGACTCGACGAAGGAGCTCGCCTTCAAAGAACCCTAAACTGATCGCGTGATAGGCCTGGCGGCTTCCGGGCTCCCACTCCGGCTTCTGTCGCGCGAGAATGATCGCCAGTCGATCGAGGTCCGCGACCGTGCTGCGTTCGACCTTCTCGTTGATCGCGAACAGCCCGGCCTGGTGAGCGAGGAGTTGTCGCACCGTGATCATGTTCTTGCCCATCTGCGCAAACTCCGGCCAGTACGCGCACACCCGCTCGTCGTAGTCGAGCCAGCCGCGCGAGTTCGCGAGCGCCAGGGTCATCGCCGACAGGCCTTTCGTCGTGGAGTACACGACGACCATGGTGTCCTCTTCCCACGGCTCGCCGGTTGCGCGGTTTCGGATCCCGCCCCACAGGTCGACCACCTTGTCGCCCTGGACGTAGACGCAGCATGCGCCGCCCAGCTCGTTCCGGCGTGTGAAGTTCTCGGCGAAAGCGTCGGCCACCGCCTCGAACCCGGCGGAGACAAATCCGTGGATGCCGGGTTCGCCCGACGCGTGCCGGCTGAAAGGCTTGATCTTCTCGCGCTCGATCACGTGCATGGCCCAAGACCTCGTCGATCGCGGCGCCCGGGACGCGCGAGAAGGATGTCTCGTGGACGCGATCCCAAGCTGCCGCGGAATCGTTCTCAAGATGATCCGCCGCTGTGCGCGTGCCTGTCGGTACGATGCGGATGTGCCGTGAGGAGAAGCCTGACCGGATTCGATTCTACTCGGCGTCCACGCGCCCGATCTGACGAGCGACGATGATCTCGTGACGAAAGGGACCGTTCACGCTTCGAGCGCTCGTCGCCGATGCATCGCGCGCGGCCGACGAACGAGAGATCGAAACGCCGGCCGCCGTGGACGATAGCCAGACGATCCGTCCGTCGAGATTTGGCCACTCCGCAATGCACTTGTCGGGAACGGACAACGCGCACGGAAGATTGTTCCGGCGGACGCGGTGGATCGAAACGAGCCTGTGCTCGACCCGGCCAACCAATCCCAATCGTGATCGCATTATGAGAACTCAGAACATCGTGTACCTGCTATCGCTCGCTGCTCTCACGGCGGTGGCGCCCCGCGCGACAAAGGCGCAGGAACCCACGCTCGTGGTCCCGACGGCCTACCTGCAAGACATCGCACTCGACTTCGATCAAGGCATCAATCCGTTCTACTGCTACTTCGGAGCGCGGAGCGCGTCGAGCCCGGCGACCATCCGGGTCGACTCCGTAACGAGGGTGTCGAGTCCCGCGGAATGTGCTGGCAATGGCCTTGGCTTCGTGTCGCGTGTCGCCGATCCCAACTTCCTCGGGCAAGCGCTCAAGGGAGTGATCACCGGCATGCCGCGGTTTCTCGTCGTGAGCGCGTTCTATCGCACGGAAGACGTGGAGCACAACGGGAAGAAGGTGCACGTCGCCCACGCGCTGTCAGTGATCCGCGGGCCCGAGCCGCTCGTGGCGCGCGGGAGTTCCTGAGGGCGCGCGGATTCGCGCGCTACGCAGCCATGAGGCTGGCCGCCCGGTTCATGCCTTTCCGCCCTTAACCTGAAACCTATAGGAGCCCACCCTCGTCAGAATCAAGCCTACCTCCCGCCGCTGGATCGCGATCAGACGGCCATGAAGTCCCAACTCCGATAGTCGAATCGTCATCTCGAAAGTGGCATCGCACTCGACTAAACCTCAGCGGGTTGCGTTCTCGCGACCGTTCAGCGACTTCCTGGTCGAGTTGTCGATCGCGCTCCAGAAGTTCGTCATGTACCCGGACGGGCACCCGTTGCTCGAACCTGCGGCAGCGGCCGTCGTCCGCCGCGCCGAGCGGATCATGGAGGATCGGCCGACGATCGCCTTCGGCGTCGCGCGCCATCAGCTCATCATCGAAGGCGTCGCCACCGATCCGAAACAGCCGGTTCTCCGACGGCTTGCCGACAGCCTCAATCGACACCATCTCGGCGCGATCAGTCTGTCGCGCGGCGTCTCGCCGAATGAGATCGCCGAGGCGCTCCGGCAGGTAGGCGCTGAAACGAATACGGTGGTCCCCATCGGGCTCCGTCCGCTGCACGAGTTGCCGTCGTGGCCGCACTTGCGACTTCATCCGCTCACCTTCGACCGCCTGGCGCTGGTGACCGACGGCGCGGCGAAGACCTCCAAATCCGCCGACGACACGCGCGCCATGGAACTGTGGATCGGATTGGCGACCGCGGCGATGACGACCGGACGGCCGCTGGACGGGGCGCCGGTTCCAACGGAGCCGGCTGTCATCGCCCGAGCGATCGACGAGCATGAGCGAGTGGAAGCGTACGACCAGGTCATCGTCGGCTATCTCCAGCAGATCGCGCGCGAGCTGAAAGACGCGTCGAGCGCCGAATCCGCCGCACTGCGCCGGCGCACCGCGCGGCTGCTCGCGTCGCTCAAGCCGGAGACTGTGCGGCACCTCGTCGAGATGGGCGGCGACTTCGCGCAGCGTCGCGCGTTCGTGCTCGACGCCGCGCACGGAATGGCGGTGGACTCGGTGCTCGGCATCGTGCAGGCGGCGGCCGACGCGAGCGGGCAGGTCATCTCGCGCGGCCTCATTCGAATGCTCACGAAGCTGGCCATGCATGCCGAAGCCGGCCCACCGCGCGCGCGGGAGATGGCGGGCGGCGCGCTCCGCGAGCAGATCGACCAGCTCATGACCGGGTGGGAGCTCACCGATCCGATCCCGGCGGAGCACAGCCAGCTGCTTCACCGGCTCGCGACCGAAGAATCGTCGGAACTCCCTCGAGCCGAAGGTGATCGCGCGCCAGACGGCGACTCCGATCTCGCGCGCATCGTGCAAATGAGTCTCGAAGTCGACTCCACGGGGATCCTGCTCGACCAGGCCATCGACCGCGCCGTGGACGAAGGCGGCGTCGAGACGATTCTGAACCTTCTCGTGTCGGCTCCGTCCGGTTCCGGCGCGACGATCGATGCGATCCTCACACGGCTGACGGCCGCGGATTCGATTGCAAGACTGGCCGCGCGCGAGCCGGTCGACGTCGAGAGTCTCGAGCAGCTGCTACCGCTCCTGTCGATCGACGCACACCGCATCCTTCTAGACGCGCTGTCGAATACCGAGAATCGCCGCACGCGGCGCAAGCTTCTGGACCTTCTCGCGCGCGCCGAGGCCGACATCGCGCCGCTCGCCGTCGAACGACTGGCCGACGAACGCTGGTTCGTGCAACGGAACATGCTCGTCCTGCTGTGTGCCCGCCGCGACCTGCCGTCGTCGTTCTCCGCCGCACCGTGGACGGCGCATCCCGACGTGCGAGTCTCGTACGAAGCCATTCGCCTTCAGCTCACCATTCCCGCCGAGCGCGCGCAGGCGATCCGTGCCGCGCTCGCGGCCGCCGACCCGCGATCCGTTCGTCTTGGTCTTGCCGCGGTCCAGGAGGAGTGTCCCTCCGAGTTGGCGAGCGACGTGGTCCGCGTCGCGAAAAATCCGGACGCACCGGAAGAACTTCGTACGCTCGCGGTCCGCGCGCTCAGGCACGTCGTCCCGGCCTCTCGCGATCCACAGATTCTCGATGTACTGCTGGCGACGGCCGACGGCGGGACGACGCTGCTCGGCAGGACGCGACTCGCGCCGCCGACGTCGCGCACCCTGGCCGCGCTCGCCGCGCTGCACGATCACTGGTCGACCGACGAGCGGGCGAGTATGCTGCTCGCCCTTGCCAGGTTGTCGGAGTTTCCCGACGTCCGTCGCGCCGCCGGCGACAGGCCATCCGCCGCATGAGCGAGCCCGTCAGATTTCTCACCTCGTTCGCGCATTCGCTTTCGGTGATGACGCTCTACCCCGAAGGGCATCCGTCGCGCGAGTCGGCGATCGACGCGGCGTATCGGGACCTGAGCGATCTGACGACGTCGTCGCAGCCGCCTTCGTTCACGTTTCTTGGCGAAGACGTGATCTACGGTCGGCAAGCGCTACGGGAGCTCAAGGAGTGGTCGTGGGGACGCCGGCTCACGGCGGCCGGCGTGCAGCGGCTCGAGTTCGAGCGGCGCGTGAGCCGCGACGAATTCGAGGGGTTCCTGCAGGAGATCCTGGCGCGACTGACACTTTCGCTCATCGATACCAGCGAGCAACGGTTTGCGCGACCACTCGGCGTGCGTTTTGGTGCTGTGGGAATGCGGGAACAGACGGATGAAGCGCCCGAGCCGCTCGCCATCGCCACGCTCGACGTGACGCTCGACGAGGAAGCGGGAATGCTCGCCTGGCTCCACGACGAGGTGCGCTCGCGTGGATCGATCCCGCTGATCGAGGCCGAGACGGTCGTGCGTTCCCTCGCCGTGGCGATGCACAGCGAAGCCAACATCGTGCTGCCGCTCCTGCGACTGAAGGAGTTCGACCAGTACACCACGACACACTCGCTGAACGTGTCGGTGCTCGCGATGGGCGTCGCCGAGGTCCTGGGATGCAGCCCGGCGGAAGTGCGACGGATCGGCGTCGCGGGTCTGCTGCACGACATCGGCAAGATCCGCATCCCGCTCGAGGTGCTGACGAAACCCGGCAAGCTGACGGCCGAGGAGCGGCAGTTGATGAATCGCCATCCGGTGGATGGCGCGCGGACGATCATCAAGACCGACGCCGACCTGGACGTGGCGGCCGTCGTCGCGTACGAGCATCACATCATGCTCAACGGCGGCGGCTATCCGACGCTGCACTACGACCGCGCGTGCACGCTGGCGAGCCGGCTCGTGCACGTGTGCGACGTCTACGATGCGCTGTGCACGCGCCGGCCCTATCGCGACGCGTGGTCATCGGACGCGGCAAAGGCGTACCTGGAGGAGCGCGCGGGCGTCGAGTTCGATCGGGATCTCGTAGCGGCGTTCCTCAAGATGCTGCGACTGAGCGCCACGAAAGTGAGCGAGACTCGCGCCCCGGTCAGCTGAGCGGCTGGCGACCATCTAGTGACAAATGATGTGGGCCATGTTCCGGGGCGGCACCGCGCGCCGCGTCGAGTTGGAACAAGGAGGGACACGGATCTGACAAATTGAACGAATCGAACCCGGTGGCGCGAAGGTGACGTCTCGCGAGGAGCCGAGAGACGGGTGTTGATTGGAATGGCCGCTCAGGAAGCCACTCGGATAGAAGCCAGCCCGAGCGGTCGTGCCCAACAAATGATCGTCCGGGCGCGTGGCGATACAGGCGCGTCTTCAGCGCGAGGAGCGATCCGTTTTGGTCCGTCCCATCCGCGTGAATCCGTTTTCCAAAGCAGTTGCCGTTGCCGTTGCCCTGCCTGAACCGTTGCCGTCTCATCGGAACGGCTGTCGCGCCGAGCCCCTGACGCTCATTCGTCTCCTGGCAAGCGGCCGCGACCGAGCCCGGACGGTTCCGATCTTGCAGACTCGACCGGAGCCTCAATCACCCGCAGCCAGGAGACGACATGGCGGATCCCAGCGACAAGCCCGTGGCAGATTTCTCCGACGTGCAAAGCGGCAGCTCGTCTACCGCTCCCGAAACGCCGGCAGCCAAGACGCAGAGCTACACGGTGAAGAGCGGCGACAGCCTTTCTAAAATCGCGAAGCATGTGTACGGCGACGCCGACAAATGGCACGCGATCTTCGAGGCGAACCGCGACAAGATCAAGAACCCGGATCTCATCCATCCAGGTCAAGTGCTCGACCTTCCCCCCAACGCCTGAGGTCCGCCGACATGAGACAGCTACGCTCGGATCGCATGCTTGGCAGAGCCGCCGTGCTGGGAGTCGCACTCATCGCGCTCGGTGCGTGTAGCAAGAAGGCGGACGAAACGACGATCCAGTCGAGTGGAAATGTCGCGCCGGCGGCGTTCCAGGTCGCCGACGTCCAGCTCGGCAAAGGCATAGGCGCCGACAAGCGCGTCGCGAACACCACCGACACGTTCGCGCCCGCTGACACGATCTACGCCTCGGTCCACACGACCGGCACCGCGCAGAACGCCACGGTCGCCGCGCACTGGACGTACCAGGATGGCCAGACGGTGAACGATCAAACCGAAACCATTTCGCCGACCGGCGACGCGTACACCGAGTTTCACATCTCCAAGCCCAGTGGCTGGCCGGCCGGGAAATACACGCTGCACGTGATGGTGAACGGCCAGGAAGTCCAAACGAAGGACTTCACGGTCAACAAGTAGAGGGTACGACCACACGCGCAGACTGCGCCAGCTTCATGGCGCAGTCAAACAGCGCTGTCGCGTGGGCAGTGTGCTTGCGACAGCGCTGTTCGCGTTCGTACGCGCCGCGTAATCCCTGGCCGCGGTATTGACGTACCCGGTGCCGCGACCATACTTGGCAGTGGCGCACACTGAGTAAAGCGGCAGATTTTGAACCGCGCGGCGTGCGCAATCCCTTCATTCCGGTGATGGCCGCGTGACCGAGTGAGCACGAGCGAGCTCCGCACGCGACTTCAGGATGCGCTCGGGCCATCCTGCACCCTCGAGCGCGAGCTCGGCGGCGGGGGGATGTCCCGGGTGTTCGTGGCGACCGATGCCACGCTCCGACGACCCGTCGTGGTGAAGGTGCTCTCGCCCGATCTCGCGGCGGACGTGTCGGCGGCGCGGTTTCAGCGCGAGATCACCGTTGCCGCGCGGCTTCAGCATCCGCATATCGTGCCGCTGCTCGGCACGGGCGATGCCGACGGGCTGCCGTTCTACACGATGCCGTTCATCGAGGGCGAGTCGCTGCACGAACGACTCGCGCGAGGCGGCGAACTGCCGGTCGCCGAGGCCGTTCGCTTGTTACGAGAGGTCGCGACGGCGTTGGTGTATGCGCACGAGAAAGGCATCGTGCACCGTGACATCAAGCCTCAGAACATACTGTTGACCGGCGGCATCGCTCTCGTCACTGACTTCGGCGTGGCCAAAGCGTTGATCGATGCGACGACGGTGGGGCGCGGCGTGCTCACCGGCGCGGGCGTCACGGTCGGAACACCAGCGTACATGTCTCCGGAACAGGTGAGCGCCGACCCGGGGATCGACCATCGCGCCGACATCTACTCGTTCGGCGTCGTCGCGTACGAGCTCCTGAGCGGCCAGCCTCCATTCTCCGGGCGAACGACGCAGGCTCTGCTCGCGGCGCACGTCGTCGAGACGCCGGAGTCCCTTGCCGTGCGTCGGCCGAGGGTTCCGGCCGCTCTCACGACGCTCGTCATGCGTTGTCTGGAGAAGCGCCCGGCGGATCGGCCGCAATCCGCCGCCGAGATCGTCCGCACGCTCGACGCGTTGACCGGGTCGGCGCCGATGACGCACGGAGCCGCGTCGAACGCGAGGCAATGGCTCGTCCGCGCTCGCCTGCCGGGACTGGTCGTGCTGGCAGCCGTCGCCTCGGCCGCCGGTTGGTTCACGCTCGGGCGCGGCACACGCGCGAGTGCCACGCACTCGTCGCGGTTGCTCATCACACCGCTGGAGAATCTGACCGGAGACGCGCGCTACGACTACGTCGGGCGAATCGCGGCCGACCGGCTCGCCTTCTCAGTCGCCCAGAACGGCTCGATCGACGTCGTGCCGACGAACATCGTGCTCATGGCGTTGAGAGATACCGCGGCCGGGATTGCCGACCGTCTGAAGCGCCTGACCGAGGCGACGCACGCCGGCCTCGTGGCGTCGGGCAGCGTCGTACTTCACCGCGACTCGCTCGTGTTCCAGGTACAGGTGAGCGACATCAAGACCGGCAACGCGGTGGTGACGCTCGAGCCAGTCGCCGCTTCGGGGTCCGACCCGATCATGGCAGTCGATGCGATCAGCGATCGGCTCCTTGGCGCGCTCGGCTTGCGTCGCTCGTTGAGCGTGTTGCCGCAAGGTTATCGCGCTCCGAGATACGCGGCATATCGCGAGTTCGCCGCCGGGTTCGAGAGGTTCGCGGAGCGCGGCGACGTCGTGGGATCCCGGCCGTTCTTCGAGCGAGCCATCGCGATCGACAGCGCGTATACCCAGGCCTATCAACTGCTCGCGCGCCAGTACATCAACGCCGGCGAGTTCGCGCGCGCCGAGACGTTGATGCGGCGCATCGAGCGTCTTCCCGGCGGACTGACCGCGACCGAGCAACTGACATGGGACTATGCACGGGCGGAGCTGGATGGAAACCTCGCGCACCTGCTGCGGGCGGCGGAGCAACTCGCGGCGCGAGACTCGAGCGCGCTCTCGCTATTTCTCGTCGGCGAGGCCGGCACCATGCTGCTCCAGCCGAAGCTCGCCATCCCGGTGCTCGAGTCGGCCCAACCGACGTATGAGCTCATGGGCGGTCGAGCCGCAGTGGGCTTGAGAAGCGTATTGGCCGAGGCGCAACACGAGGCGGGGGCGTACGATCGCGAGCTGCGGGTGCTGCTTGCGGCGGAGCGCGCGTTTTCGTTCATCGGCCCACTGTGGCAGGGGCGAAGGCTGAGAGCATACGCGGGCTTGAAGAACGGTCCGGCCGCGCTGGCGCTGGCCGATTCGATGCTACGCAATCCCGATGATTCGACAGGCGCCGCCGCGATGCGAGTGACCATCGGCGCACAGGAGTTTCGTGCTCACGGCGATCCCGCGACCGCGAAACGGCTCCTCTCGCTGGTGAGTGCGTGGCGCGAGCGGCTACCGGTGCGCGGACGAATGCCCGAACGCGAGTTCGCCGAAGCGATCGCGATGCTGATGAGTGGCATGCCGGATAACGCGGCCGTTCGCTTCGCGTCGGTGGCGCAGGATACCACCCGCATCGATGCAGCTGGATACTTCGCGCTCGCCGAAGTTGCGCGCGGTAATCGCGTCCGTGCTCGCGCCATCGCCGACTCGCTGGGTGGGCTACGCCGGCCGTGGTTGTTTGGCGCGCACACGTACTGGCGCGCCGCGATCATGGGAGCGCTCGGCGATCGACCGCTGGCGGTGCAGCTGCTCCAGCAGTCGAATGCCGAAGGCCGCCAGATGGACACGTGGCACTACGACGCCGCGCTCGACTCCCTCCACGGCTACGCGCCGTTCGAGGCGCTCGTCACGCCGCGGAGATAGTGAAGCAGGAGCCCGACCCTCTCTCGTCGTCGCGCTCTCTCGTCACCCCTCCCGGCTCGGCTCGTCCTCTATGGTATGCGCCGCCTTCTTACTCTGCCCCAGGAACCGCTGCCGCGCTTCCGCCTCCTGTCCGTCTCGTTCGCGTCAGCACTGGCGTTTCTCAACTCGGGCCTATTCGCCTTCAATGCGAGTCTCCCGGCGACACTCCGCTGGCCGGAGACCGCCGCCGCGGCACTGCTCGGCGTGTGGTGGCTGTATGGTTATCGCCGAGGCGGCTTTCCGATTGCCGGATGGCTGGTGGACGCGGGTCTCCTCGTCGTTGTCGCCGGGATGTCGTCCATGCCGTCGGACGCGATCGCTTTGTTCTTCGGCGGGCTGCAGCTCCGGGCGCTGTTCGTCCCGCGGCGACAGCTATCATTGCTGATTGCTTCCTACGGCATCGCGCGCGTCGGGGCGGTCGCGCTGACGCACTCCGTCGGGCACGTCGCGTTCGTTTCGCCGTCGCCCGCATCGTTCCTGTCGGTCGTCGGGCTCGCGATCATCGCCGTCAGCCTACACCTGTTCGTGGATGCGACGGAGCGCAACAGCGCCACGACGCGCCAGCTGGCGAGAAGCGACGAGCGCTATCGCCTCGTCGCGCGCGCGACGCGCGACGTCGTGTACGATTGGCACGTTCCGAGTGGCCGGATCGAGTGGACGGAGTCGATGGAGTCGGTGTTCGGCTACGCACCGGACCAGGTGGGAAATCTCGAGTGGTGGCTCGAGCGCGTGCATCCG
>DATISA010000347.1:0-20732 GCA_035469245.1 Gemmatimonadaceae bacterium | reverse complement strand
TTCGACCTCAACGAGTGGAAGTCGAAGGAGAAGACGGAGGTCATTCCCGTTCCGCCGCGCATCGACTTCGCGCTCGACGCGTCAGCCGATCGGGTGACGTACGGCCCTCTCACACTCGCGAATGTCAAAGGCAATCTGGAGGTAAAGGATCAGCGCGTGACGATGCGGAACTTGACGATGGGCATGCTTCAGGGGACCGTCGCCGCGAATGGATATTATGAAACGGTGAACCTCGCCAAACCGGCGTTCAGCATGAACGTCACGCTGACCACACTGGATATTCCGGCCGCGTTCACGACGGTAGCCACGGTTCAGAAGCTCGTTCCGATCGCGAAGTACGCCCAAGGGCACGTCTCCGGCACTCTGTCGCTCACCGGCCCGCTCGGCCACGACATGACGCCGGTGCTCACGGCGCTGAGTGGCAAAGGTGACATCTCCACGGACGGGCTCGTGCTGCGGAGCGCGCCGGTGATGCAAAAGCTCTCGACCGCGCTGTCGCTCGCTCAGCTCGAGTCGGCCTCGCTCGGTGCCTTGTACGCATCGATCGACGTCGCCGACGGGCGGTTGCACGTGAAGCCGTTCAAAGTGACGATTGGCGGCATCGACATGACCGCCTCGGGCTCCAACGGCATCGATCAGTCGCTGACGTACGATCTCGCGCTCGCCGTGCCGCGTTCACTGCTCGGCCCAGCGGCGACATCGACGATCACCAGACTCGCATCCAAGGCTGGTCAGCTCGGCGCACAGCTTCCCGCCGGCGACGTCGTACAGCTGGCCGCGAAAGTCACCGGCACCGTCACGAATCCGAACGTCTCGACGAACTTTGCCGGCATGGCCACATCGATGAAGGAGGCCGCACAGTCGGCGGCGCAGCAGATCGCGGCGAATGTCACCCAAACCGGGAAAGAGAAGGTCGACTCGGCGGCCGACGCTGCCAAAGCCAAGGCACTCGCCGAAGCCAGTCAACTCGTCGCCGATGCGGAGCGTCAGGCGGACACGATCCGGGCCACGGCTCGAGCAGTCGCCGACAAGATGCGCCACGAGGCGGACGCACGGATCGATTCGCTGGTCGCGAAGGCGACGAATCCGATCGCCAAACTCGCCGCGCAGAAGACGGCTGACCAGCTGCGCAACCAGACCAACCAGAAAGCTGACAAGGTGGTTCAAGCGGCAAACGTGCGCGCGGACTCGCTCGTTTCGCAGGCGAAGCAGAAGGCGGCCGGAATGACCAAGAGCGAGCCCTAGAGATGATGAAATCCGCGCCGGAGGCGGGCGATGCCGAGGCAGCATTCGCCGCCGGCGGGTGCCGTGAGCCTGCGGCAGCGCTCACCCCTATCCGCCACGGCACGTCCTGATAAGATTGTCGTTGGCGCGTCGGGGCGCCTCCGTGTCCGCGGGAAGGACTGTGTCCCCCCTTGAAGCGTCGAGCTCACATCACGCGTTGCTGAACTCTTTTCTGCCCGACCGAGCGGACAACGGGCCAACGGCTGAAACCAGCTCAGCCAGGAAAGGAGTTCATCGTGAACGAGTCTCTCCCTACTCGGGCCTTTCGGGAACATCCGGACGTCAACCAGGTCAAGCGCCAGCCGAAGGAGCTGTTGAACGCCTTCCGCGCCGGTGACGCCGCCGCGACCTACTGATGAACCGTGCCGATCCGAACCAGAGCGATTCTGGTCGGAGGATTCTGCACACCGTCATGGCTCGCGGTGAGAAAAGACATCTTCCGTACGCGGAATGTTGTTGGATCGTGGTGCGCGCACGGACATTCGGGACGAGCTGCTCGGGACCACCCCACTTGGCTGGGCATGCCGCTGGGGCCGTGCCCACTTCGTGAGGCTTGTCCTGGCGCGCGGTGCCGATCCCGTCGAAGCGGACGCCGCCCCGTGGGCCACGCCAACGGCCATGGGCTCGCAAAATGAATCATTACAATGTGCTGGAGTTGCTTCGGAGGCGGCCGCGATGACGAAGGGCGAGCTGCATCAACGGGATTCACTTGGGGTCCGAGCAGCACGCCGCGTTCGGACACCAGCTTAAGTGTCCTGTCGGAGAGGCGCCGCATGGCGTAGAATCATTCTTCGCGTCGATTGACGTCGAGCGCACGGGCGGTGCCTTCGAAGCAGGAGCGCCGGCGGGGCACTCGGCTCCTCGTCGCAGGAGGATGCTGAACAGATGCTCTCGCTTCCGCCCGCGTTCACCGTCGCTCTGGCGCTGACGCTCTCGGCCTCCGCGCGCTCGGTGACCCCAGTCGATTGCCGCCAGTTCCCAGCGGCTCCGAAGAACGCGGCGATGCCGAACGACAACCGCGTACGGGCCGGCACCCTGCGCGATGGGGCCTTGTCGGTTCGTCTCGTCGCTCGCGAGACAGCGTGGCGCCCCGACGGCGCTGCCGGCTGCGCGCTCACGGTGCGGGCGTTCGGCGAGGAGGGACGAGCGACGCAGGTCCCGGGTCCCTTGCTCCGCGTTCGAGCCGGCACCGACGTGCACGTCACCGTGCGAAATGCGCTTTCGACGACACTATGGCTCCGCGGCCTTCAGGATCGCGTGCTCGGGAACATCGACTCGATCGAGGTCGCGGCGGGAGCCACGCGCGAGATCCGTTTCATTGCGAAGACGCCCGGCGCGTGGTTTTACTGGGGCGGCGGCGTCGACGCGCGCGTGCCGACGCCGGACGCCGATGGGCAGCTCGTCGGCGCGCTTGTCGTCGACCCGACGAACGATGATAGCCGCGCGACGACGCAGGATCGCGTCATGGTGTTGACACGCTGGACGCCGAACGGAGCCAGGACCAACGACGGCTTTCAGCTGAACGCCTTCAATGGTCGCTCATGGCCGAACACGGAGCGCCTTCGCTACACCCTCGGCGATTCCGTCTTTTGGAAGGTGATCAACGCGACGAACATCACGCACGAGATGCACCTGCACGGCTTCTACTTCCGCTTGGACGGCGGGGCGTTCACCGTCGACAGCAACAAGCCGCGGGGCGGCGTGGGTGGAATGCGCGTGACCGCAGTTCTGCGACCGGCGGAGTGGTTGATGATGTCGTGGTCGCCTGATCGCCCGGGGAATTGGCTGTACCACTGTCATCTGCTGACGCACATGAGCGGCGATCAGCGACTGAGCCGGCTGAGCGACTCGGCAGGAGCGCCGACACACCACGCCGAGAGCGTGATGACTGGCAATCACGCCATGGACGATATGGCCGGACTCGTGATGGGCATCGAAGTGAGGCCGCCGCGAAACGCGGCTGCCAGAGCGCGACCCGACACACCGCTCGAGCGACGTCGCCGCACGCTCGACCTCTTTGCGAGCGAGCAGGCCAGGCGATTCGGCGAACGAAGCGGCTACGGTTTCGTGCTGCAGGATGGCGCGCAGGCACCGGCACCGGACTCCATCCGCATTCCGGGCACGCCGCTCGTTCTCACCAGGGGCGAGCCCGTTCAAATCACGGTGCACAATCGTCTCGACATTCCACTCAGCGTTCACTGGCACGGGATCGAGCTGGAGAGCTACTTCGACGGCGTCGGTGGCTTCAGCGGCGCGTCAAATCGCCTGGCGCCCATGGTCGGTCCGGGCGGCACGTTCCAGGTGCGGTTCACGCCGCCGCGCGCCGGAACGTTCATCTACCACACGCACGGCGAAAAGGGCGAGGAGCTCGCCTCCGGGCTGTATGGACCGCTCGTCGTCCTCGACTCGGGGGCGACGTTCGATCCGCTCACGGATCGCGTATTCGTGATGGCCGACGGCGGCCCCGGTCCCATGAGGCCAATCTTCATCAACGGGACAGCGACGCCGGACACCATCGACATGCGCGTCGGGACCACGTACCGGGTACGACTCATCTTCATCACCGCGAATGACGTTCTCACGATGGCGCTCAATGGGCCCGGCGGCGTGGCGCCCGCGAGACTCCTCGCCTTCGACGGATATGCGATCGCAACTGTGCTTCCGCCGCGCCCGATGAGGACTCTCGCGGGTCCGGGGCACACGTTGGACTACTCGTTCACGCCGACGGTTCCGGGTGACTACGTGCTTGCTACGCAGCGCGTCGGTGCGCCGACGACCCCCGGCCAGGTTGTTGGACCCGTGACGACCGTGCCAATTCGCGTGCGGTGAAATGAAAGTGCTCAACAGCGAGTACGGGATTTGATGAGCGTCAGCTGATCAGCGATCTCGGATCAACCGCGGTTTGCTGCTGACGAGTCGATAGTCCGAGCGTTTCAGATTGCTCGCCGACGCCGTCATGGGGGCGCCGTCGAACGTGCCCTCGAGCGCGAGGGTGTCGCCCGTCCGCGTCCAGCGGAGCTCGCCCTGTCGATTGCCCCGGCACGAGAAGCGAAGGACATTCGGGCTCTCCGGTGGCGTTCGCCGGCACGTCAGGAGCGAATCCGACTCGAGCCGAATCGCGACGAGGTAGTCGTCGGCGGCGAATCGCCGCCACCGGGTCGACGCCTCCGTCGGATCGGGCGTGCGGCTCGCTCCAGCAAAGGATGTCACGCGCCAAGCGCCCTCGAAAGGCGCCGCGGAGTGACCGTTGATGGAAGCCATCGTGACCGCCGACGAAACGAGGACGCTCGCCACGAGGCCGATCTTGACCGTCCACCGGAGTGCGCCGGGAGTTCGATCGAGAATTGGCAGCGAGATCGTTGTCTCAGTAGTCGCCGTGTTCCTCACGAAGACCGCGAAGAGTCGCGGCGCGTCGTAGAGCGCGAGAACAGCCGCGGAAAGAACGAACATCGTCGAATAGAGCTTGACGGCCACGTCGTACATGAAATTGAGCGCCATCACGTTTGTCATGACGACGAGACACAAGAGCGCGCCGAGTGTCGTCGTCCGACGGAAGCACAGCAGCAGGATGGCGCCCAGCTCCATCACGCCGCCGAGCAGACTGTACGGACGGGAGTATTGCATGAAGCTCCACAGCAGGCTGGCCGGAGCGAGCTCGCCAACTTTCATCTCGAGCGACACACCGCTCAGCGGCGGAAACTGCTGCGGGACGATCTTGGCCCAGGCGTAGCTCGCGAGACCGAGAATGATCGAATACCGCAGGAGCAGATGAAGGCTAGGCTCGACCCACGAGGCGCGCGGTCGTTTGCGGTCCGCCACCGTCCATGCCAGCGCGACAATCGCCGCGACGACGATCGCGAGGAGAAGGCGCCCGAATTCCTCGCCGAAGTCGCCGTTGTCTCCGGCAAACGACGCCGGGTTGGGCCTCGCCACGTGAAGCACCGTTCGGGCAACCCAAATGCCCGGAACTGTGAACACGTGCCCCCAGCGAATCGCGAGCCCGTTTTCGACCGGCGCGCCGCCGCCGCCCAGCGACGGATAGTTGTTCAAGAAGAGGGGCACGTAAAACAGCCCAAACGCAATCAGCGCGAAGCGTGCGAGGAAACGACGTGGCGCGCTCCGAGAAGCTCTCGGCGCGGCGTCATCGGGCGAATTACCCGAAGAAGTCGGCGGTGGTCCGAACGCCGTTGCGTCCGGGCCGCGGCGTTGGCCCAAGACGGTCACCGAGAAGGAACGGGTGCGTTCGATCGACGTCATGCGGTAGGCGGGCGCGGTTAGGACGGAACGTCGCGGCCAATCCGAACGCTTTCATAACGTGATACGGGCTCGAGTCCGGACACGTCCGGAGAACAGCGCCGCACAACCCACGACTTCCACGGACACATCGCGAAAGCGCTGTCGCAGGACACGTTCGAGTCCCGGGAGGTCGTCCCCCCGGTTCGAAAAGATTCCCCGGTCGTTGTAGATCTTCATCAGGCGCGCAGCGAGCACACCGCGCGGCACGCCATTGTGCAGCAGCGTCGAGCCAAAGATCCCGGCGCCGGGATTCATGAGCGCCTGAAGGTGATCCAGCACCCTGGCCTTGGCGTCGATCGATCCTGGAAGACAATGCAGGAGGTAGTTGATCCCGACCGAGTCGAACGACTCGCCATCGAAGGAGAGGGGCTCCAACACATTACGCCGATAGAGCTCGGGCCTGAATCGAGCGATGCGACGAGCGGCGAACTCGAGCGAGTTTTGATTGAGGTCCATCAGCGCGATTCGCGCCCCCTGCGACAGCGTACGCGAACGATCGAGGAAATACCCGGTGCCCACACCGACATCGAGGTGGTTCCTTGACATGTGGGCGTCGTAAAGGTCGAGAAGCCGTGAAGTCGGACACCTCCAGATCCAGCGGTTCGAGATTCCGAGCACCACGAGATCGTATGCGCTGAGGACGCGCTTGCTGTACACGGCCTGGCCGCGCAACACTTCCTGCCGAATGTCAGTCATTTTGTGCTCAGGACGTTGATGGAGCCGGCCGACGACGCGAATAGCGCGACTAGGATGATGGCAACGGGATGGGAAGCTGAATGAACACAGGGCCGGGCGAGGCCAAATTGGGGCTTAACATGCCCGGCCTACTCTCGCAGCAGCCAATAGATTGGCTGGTTCAAACTACGACGTTCGCGCGGTGGCCAATGCCATGCGCGCCGAGACGGACTTGATATGCCACTGAAGACGATGCCACGCCGCGCCGTTCATGCTTCGCTCATCGCCGTCATCGTATCGCTCTCCACGCGCACGACGAGCGCGCAGCAATCACGCGACGTGCACCCGAGTGACTATCTCTACCTATGGTCTGCCGCCGCCGACAGCGTGAGCCCGGATTTTCTCGCCGTGTTCGACGTGCGCGAAGCACCTGGACGTTACGGCAAGCTCGTCACGACAGTTCCGGTGCCTGGTCGCGCCAACGGACCGCACCACACCGAGCATGTCCTCGCGGCCGACGACCAGTTCTTCGTCAACGGCTTTCACTCCGGGCAATCGTTCATCTTCGATTTGCGCGCTCCCGCCGCACCCCGGATCGTGAAGCAGTTTGGCGACGTCCGCGGGTTCATGCATCCGCACGCCTTCTGGCGGCTGCCCAACGGCAACGTCCTCGCCACGTTTCAAATGCAGCACCAGGGAAGCACGGTGCTTCCTGGTGGTATCGCCGAGATCACACCGGATGGAACGGTGTTGCGCACATCGTCGGCCTACGAACCGGGCGTGCATCCCGCCATCCGGCCGTACTCCGCGGCCATCGTGCCGAGTCTCGATCGCATCGTCACGACCACGAGCGATATGGATGGGCGTGATTCCACACGCTTCCTCCAACTCTGGCGGCTCTCCGATTTCAAACTGCTTCGCACATTCGCGCTCCCCGATGGACCGCGCGGCGACGAAGCACTACGCACCGCCGAGCCGCGCGTCTTGGCGGACGGCAAGACCGTGCTGGTGTCTACGTTCAATTGTGGACTCTACTTGCTCGAGGGAATCGGGACTGATGCACCGAAAGGCCGGCTCGTCGCATCGTTTCCGCGTAAGCCCGGCGTGAACTGTGCCGTGCCGGTCGTGTCAGGGCATTACTATATCATCACCGTGCCGTCATCGAACGCGGTGGTGAGCCTAGACATCAGCAACCCCGCGATGCCGCGCGAAGTCTCGCGCATCACGCTCGGCCCGGACGACGTGCCTCACTGGATCGGCATCGAGCCCAACCAGCGGCGCGTGGTCATCACCGGCTACCGTTCGCTCAAGACCCGCGTTCTCCTAGCAAACTTCGACAGCTCCACCGGCAAGCTCACGCTCGACGAGCGCTTTCGCGCCGAAGGAAGCAGTGAGCCCGGCTTCCGGATGGAGCACATCGCCTGGCCACACGGCGGCACCTATGACGCGATTCCGCACGGCGCGGTGTTCAGCCGGCCACGGCCCTGACGGCTGCGGCAGGCAGGCTGGCTGGCTGATCCCGCAATCGTGAACCGGTAGCGCGTCACGGCGCCGCGCGCGTAACGATGCCGCTTCGGGCCTTCGCGGGATCCGGCGTGATTCGCCAACCAGGATTCAGAGTCAGCGTCCAGCCGTCGCCGTGAATCGTGCCACCGGAAAGGGCCGGCGGGGGGTCGGCTATGGCCAGGACGATAGTCGAGAAGTCGTCGGCGACGAGCATCGCAGCTAGATGCGCGTATTGTCCGCGGATAGAGCCGTCAAGGATCTCGCGAGCGGGCAAGGCCGTGAGTCTGGGAAAGGTTGCCGACATTCGAGCACTGGGCGAAGGGTTGAAACGACACTCGCGGACGAATCAAGGGACGCCGGGCACGGGAATCCCAGCCCGGCCGCCCACTCTGACAATCATCCAGCCAAACAACGGTGTGGAGAAGGCTTCTGCTAGGGTTTTTCCGCGATCACCGTGACGTTCATCAACCCGGGAAAGATTCGGGATTGATCGTCGAGCACGGCGAGCTCGCGGTTCCACTGATCGACGTCGATGTCCGTGGCGGCGAGGGTATCGCGAACCTTCCCCCATGTCATCTTCCAGAACTCGGCATGGTTCGACCCTCCCTGAAAGTACGGAAGATCGACCTCCGCTCGAACGTCGCGCATCCCCAGCGACAACACTCGCGCGGGCAGGCGACGCGCCCACAAGATGTCCGAGCCGCGTCGTTCGATGACGCCGAACACGCGCATCGTGAGGTCGTGCCACTCGGTGTCATCGAGAATGTCAATGGAATGCCCATCCGGCTCCTCGAGAAAGAGCCTTCCGCCTGGCTTGAGCGCCAGGATCAACTTCTCGAGGACTGCTTCACGCTCGTCGATGTGGCACAGCGTGAAGCGCGTGTGTACCAGGTCGAAAGCGCCAACCGGAAGATCGACGTCGAGAATGTTCTCTTCGCGGATCTCGAGGTTTGAGTGATGAAGGGCGCGCACGAAGCGCGTATCGATGTCGATCGCCGTGACATGCCCGGTCGGTCCGACGCGCCGGCACAGCATGTCGCACACTGAACCGCCGCCGGCCCCGAGCTCGAGGCACTTCCACCCATCCCGCACGCCGATCACATCGAACCGCCGCGATGTCGCCGCGTCGAGGATCTCCTCCAGAAGTGCCAGGCGGAGCCCGCCGGCGATCATCCCATTGTCCCACGTGTATAGAGTCGTACTCACGCCATCCTCCGAAATCAGGTTGCAGCCGGTACGACGGCGCGCGACACAACGTCAGCGCGGCTCCGGCCGCCACCAGTCTCGTGTTGGCGTCGCGGCTATCAAATAGGGCATTCGACCTAGTCTCGTTCTTCCGCGGATGAGGACGATCTATCCCGCGCGGTCGAAGGCGCCTGCCGCCTGCCCTTCCCCACACAGCGCCCGCGCCACGCTCGTCCGATTGGACACTTTGAGTTTCCTCAGAACACTTTCCGTATGCCGGCGCACCGTGTGGGGGCTGATCGCGAGTCGGTGCGCGATCTCCTTGTTGCTCAGGCCGTCCACCAAAC
Source organism: Gemmatimonadaceae bacterium (assembly GCA_035469245.1). Classification (GTDB taxonomy): domain Bacteria; phylum Gemmatimonadota; class Gemmatimonadetes; order Gemmatimonadales; family Gemmatimonadaceae; genus JAQBQB01. The sequence goes on along the minus strand of DATISA010000347.1, from coordinate 11,439 downwards.
ACATCGCCACGACCGCTTCGCGATCTGTCAGACCCGCCGCAGTCGCTTGCGCCAGACTCGCGCGCCCCTGAATCACGAGACGCACGAGGCACGTGGGCTCCGGATTTCCTGGCACGCGAACGGCGGTCAGCAAAATGGTGAGGTTGTCGCGCGTCCACGTCGGACAGACCGGCTGCGTCGGCGCCGCACCTCGATGCATCCCTCCCGGGTACGCCGCTCTCAGCAACGCTCTCCCACGCTGGATCATCGCGTCGAGGAACGATGACCGGTGGTCGACGGGAATCGTCGTCAGCGCCGTCTCGAACGCTGTGGAACGATGTAGCCATCGGCCATCGGTCCCAATGAGCGCAATGGGCTCATCGAGCGCATCCAGGAGCGCGGTGGCCGTCCAATGGCCACCATCCACCCGCGACAACGAGCGGACGCTGGACTGAAACACGGGCTCGACGACGCGCAGCAACTGCCGCGCGCGTTCGTCGAACGTTTCGCTGGCGAGGGCGCCTGACTCCACAACCAGGTATGCTCTGGTCTGGCCACTCCGGCAGTAAAGTCCCCCTCCGTGAAGGAGACCATGCTTGGCGTAATACTCGGTGAAGAGGCGCGACCGTTTGTATCGCGCCGTCCAGTGATCACCGGCGACGCGGTACCGGTGCGCCCTCGTGAAGACCGTCAAATTCAGACGGGCGGTGACATCGATCGCCGCATCGCTTTCCGGCCCCCATGTGACGCGCCATTCATCGAAGACACCGGGCGGATACCGATCGACGTAAAACGGATTGTCGAGTCCGATCCCGAACAGATCGAAATGACCCATGTCGCCATCGAGCAGCTCGCAACAGGCACGCAACACGTCGGCGCGCCACTCATCAACGCTCTGCACGGCAAAGGGTCGTGACGCCGCGGAGACGGCTCGGTTGAGACAATCGAGATCTCGCGAGGTAAACGTCGCGTTACCCATTCGCGGGGCGCATGTCCCGAGAGATGCCGCCGCAGAGTCTCGTCACAGTGCTTGCAGGAAGGCGACCAGCGCCGCGCGTTGTTCAGGCGTGAACTGGAATCCGAGTGCTTGCTGATAGTGGAGGACTACGTCATTCAGCGTCGCCGCGGTGCCATTATGGAAGTACGGCGCACGCGCTGACAACCCTCGCAGGGAAGGAACCTTGAAACGATCCATGTCTGACCAGCGCCCCGTGCGCAGGGCGCGTCCTGGATCGGTGGTCTGCCGCACTTCGAGCGTCGCCTTGTTGCGCACGGTGTACAGCGGCATCCCGGGTTGGCGGAGCTCCGGTCGCGAGGCGCCGACGTCGAAAAGCGTTCCGTTGAAGTTGCTGCCGTTGTTTTGCGCGCTGTGACACCCATTGCAGCTGCGGCCGTTCGGGTTCACCGCATTGAACAACTCCTGGCCGCGCGCGATCTGCGCGCGCTTTTCATCCTCGGCGGGCGTCGTGCACGATCCGGGCGCGAGGCCGATCCAGGCATCGTACAAGTTGAAGCGCCCGGCGACTTGCGTTTGACTCGACAGGTTCTCCGGACCGCCGGTGGCGCCGCAAGCGGTCAGGAGGCCTGCACCGATTACAGATCGCTGTGCGAACCGCAGGCCCGCCTCGTACTCGACGATCGCTTCGATCGTTTCCGCCGTGGCGGGACTGCCTTGCTGCGCGCCCGTGACATTGCCGGTCGCCTGGCTTGTGAGGCCGGCATGGACATCGAGCGAACCGTTTCCGTCCTGATCGTGCCACCCGATGTTCCGCGCGATGTGGAAGTTCGCCGTAGCCAACGGTCGGCGAAACGCTTGGAACCGCGTCAGGCTACCGCCCGCGCCGAGCGGATCGTCGACGGCGATGATGTCGTACTCGGCGTTGGCAGGGACGTTGCCGCCGCGTCGGAACAATCCTTTCCGCAACATACTGTACGCACGGAATCGCGCCTCGGGCGTCGACACGTCGGCTGTCGGACTGTCGGCGTCGAGGAGATTGAAGATCGGATCCGTCCCTTGCGACGTGGTGAACTTGAGCTCGACATCGCCAGGGCGAATGCTCCATCCCGATTGCACCAGGTGACAGGATCCGCATGATCGCCCGTTCGATCCCTGGGGGACATGGAACGCGTTATTCAAGTCCACGAATCCCGCGGTGCTGAACGTGGCGGCCGTGCCGGCCGGATTCGGCACCGGGAGGTTGTTCGGAAGCCGAGAGCCAAACAGCGAAAGCGCAGCGCCCGTGTCTGCATCATCGAGATCTGCAGCATCCGCTCGCTTTGCAGCGTCCGGTCGACCTGGGGCATCGACTTGCGCACAACCGAGGCAGGCAGCCGTCGTCACCAGCAACAGAAGGCCTCGTGGGTTACGCGACGCGGTGGTCGTTGGCAACTTGGACATGAAACGCTCCGCTGATGTTGTGGGCTCCAGGATTCCCAAACCAGCCATTAGCGGAACGAACGGAAAACGAGAGGCAATCCGGACAGGAGCACATTACCAGAACGCGGGATCGTGCCAGCCCGAGTAAAACCGCTCAGATTGGAGCCGGTCGAACGTCGACGGTCCCCGCAACGCGAGCGTCGGGACCGTCTTGAGGATTGTAGAAAACGACAACATCGGCCGCGGAGCCCGCAAGCCGATTTTCGTGAATCCCAATTGGTCAGGCGCCCAACATCGCCTCAAGCCTGTCCGGCAGCAGAGTCATCGATTCTCTTTCGCGCCCACCATTGGTTGCGCCGACCGCGCCCCATGTTCCGTGGCGGTCGTGGGCCTAATCTCCAGGCGACTCTGCGCCGAGCGGCTCATGTCCCGAGCCGACGGCCACGCCGAAACCGGTTATCGCCCACATGGTGGCCGCTGTCACTACTGGCCTGGTCTCTCAAGGTCAATATCCAACTGGAACGCCACTCGACCGGGGATCCGACATCCCCTCGTAGCCCGCTTTCACCTTCATGATCGCGTTTATCAGGCCGACGCCGCTGTACGGCGCGATCGAGTAGCCCATCGCCCGGAGCGAATCCACCACCGCCGGCTCCAGCCCGTCGCGCTCGAAGCGTAGCGTGTCGGGGAGCGCCTGGTGATGTATGCGCGGCGCGCTGACAGCGTCCGACAGGATCATGTGGTGGTCGAGCACGTCGAGGATCACCTGCGATGTACTCGTGATGATCCGCGGACCACCGCGGCTCCCCACTACCAGCAGCAACATGCCATCGCGGTCGAGCACGATGGTCGGCGACATCGCGCTCAGCATGCGCTTGCCCGCCTGGATCGCATTCGCCTCGCCCTGCACGAGCCCGTATGCGTTCGGGTATCCCGGTCGCGCCGCAAAATCGTCCATCTGATCGTTGAGGAAGAATCCGGCCGCGGCCACGTACACACCCGATCCGTACAGCGCGTTGAGCGTGGTGGTCGTCGCAACCGCGTTCCCCTGCGCGTCGGCCACCGAGTAGTGCGTCGTCTCCATTCCCTCGCGCATGGCTTGCGTCACCGACGGCGTCGGGGTGGCGCGGTCCGGGGCGATGGTCGCGCGCAGCTTCGCGGCGTACGCCTTGTCGGTGAGCTGCGCCATCGGCACGGCATGAAACGCCGGATCTGCGAGCTTCTCGTTCCGGTCCACGAACGCGCGCTGGTACGCCGAGCCGAGCAGGTGCGCCCAGCGCGTGCTGCCGAACGGGGCGACGTCGAGCCCTTCGAGGATATTCAACGTCTCCGTCACCGTCACGCCGCCTGACGAGGAAGGCGGCATCGTGAGCAGCGTGTAGCCGCGGTACGTCGAGCGCACGGGCTCTCGCCAAACCGGCTGGTACCGCGCCAGATCCTCCTGGGTGATGATCCCGCCAGAGTGCCGCATCTCGTCGGCGAGCATCCGCGCTGTCTCGCCCTTGTAGAAACCCTCGGCACCGCGCTCGGCGATCCGGCGCAGCGTGCGTGCAAGAGCAGGCTGCCGTAGCACCGTGCCCGCAGTCAGCGGCCTTCCGTCGGGCAGTAGCAACTCGCCACCCTTGAACTGCCCGATCAGTTTCGCGTCCCTCGCAATCGAGAGCGCCAGGGCGCTGTCTACCACGAAGCCCTGCTCGGCGAACCTGATAGCCGGAGCCATCACCGCCTCCAGTGGCATCGTGCCGTACTTCACGAGCGCTGCCGTGAGGCCGGCCACGGCGCCAGGCACGCCCGACGCGAGCGGACCGATGATGCTCCGGCCGGTGAGCGCCCCCTGCGCGTCGAGATACATGTCGCGTGTCGCCCCGAGCGGTGCCACCTCGCGGTAGTCGAGTGTCGCGGAGCGGCCGTCGGCCAAATGAATGACCATGTAACCACCGCCGCCGATGTTGCCGGCTTCCGGGTAGACGACGGCGAGCGCGAAGCCCACCGCCACCGCAGCGTCCACCGCATTGCCGCCCTCCTTGAGGATCTCCACGCCGGCCTGGCTCGCGAGCGAGGCGTCGCTCGCCACCATCGCGTGGGCGCCGAACACCGCCGCACGTCCCGCCTTGTACGGCCACGCCCCCGGGAACGTCGGGGGCCGACGGTCACCGGTATACACCGCGGCACCAGCCGCCTGACGGGTGGGAAGACCGGCGTCGGTCGCACGGCGCCCCGATACTGCGGGAGCACTCGCCGGTGAGGGAGCGCCCGTGCGATGACAGGCGATGAGCGTGGAGAGAAGCATCGCACGCCGAATGAGCCGCATTCCGTATCTCCTGATGGATCGTTAGTGGAACGTGCCAGGGCATCCATCGCTGAACAGGCCCGTCAGCCAACTCTGACGAGCTGCGCGTCAATGCCGATTCTGATGTCGTCGCTCACGCATCCTCGGATCGGAGTACCGTGTGGCCGATGAGCCGAGTCATCAACTCGGCCGCCGACTGTCGCTCCACCAGCGGGACGTTCTGTCCCGCCCAGAGCGACATGAATTCCACGTTGCCCGCCAGTGCGGCTGCAACTCGAATCGGGCGCGTCGCTACGTACTGCCACGGATAGGGAAGAATGTTCTCCGGATGCGCGTCGATCTCGCGCACGATCCGATTCGCCAGTGCACGCGCCGCGCGGCCGGTGAACGCGGTCGTCAGCACGGTGCTCCGCTCGACCGGCGCGACCAGTGCCGCCTTGTACGCATCCGACGCGCCCGATTCGTGCGTAGCGAGGAATCCCGTTCCGACCTGCACCCCTTCCGCGCCGAGGAGCATGGCGGAAGCGACACTCCGGCTATCGACGATGCCCCCCGCCGCGATGATAGGCGCTGACACCTGTCCCGCCAGCTGCCGAACGAGCGCACTCGTCGTGAGGGAGTGAGTCTCCGGGCGAAGGAACGCGTACCGATGGCCGCCGGCATCGCTGCCGGAGGCCACGATGACATCGATCCCGGCTGCCTCCAGCGCCCTTCCCTCGACGACATTCGTCGCGGCAGCAAGCGTAGCGATGCCGAGTCGTCGCAGCTCACGAAGCAGTCCCGCCGGCGGCACGCCGAACACGAAAGACACGATCGGCGGCCTGACGGCGAGCAACGCCTCGACCTGCGCCTCGAATGACGGCTCGGGATGGGCGGCGAGATCGTCCCACCGCGGTGGATCCGCACCGACCTCGTGGTACAGTGGGGTGAGGCGCCGAACCGCCCTCTCGAACGCGCCGCGGTCGGGCGGCAGAGGATGGCCACCGACCGGCAGCCACAAATTGAGCGCGAACGGCCCGCTGGTGAGCGATCGGATTTCGGTGCCGATCTCGAATATCCGCTCCGGCGCAATGCCGGCGAGCCCGAAGGAACCGAGCCCGCCCGCCTGATTGACTGCAGCTATCAGCTTCGCGGATGAGAATCCGTGGCCGAACGGCCCTTGAATTATCGGGTACCGAAGGCCGAGTCGTTCGGAGACGCGGGTAGTCGACCGCGGATCCGGCGTGAAAGCAATACGGGACATGACCCAATCGATGACGTTTGAGCTCCGCACGGCAACCAGGGAGTGTCGTCGCGCAGGGAGTCAACGTATGCCCCGCTGCTATCATTTCGTAGAACGCACTTTCGAGATGGATACTTACGCCGAGGAGAGTATGGCGACGTTCCGGCCGGAGAAGATCGCGTGTGCGCACACCTCGTGTCCCGTCGAGCGAACGCTCGCTGTCATCGGCGGCGTGTGGAAGACGATTCTCGTTCGGGAATTGCTCGAGGGTACCAGGCGTTATGGGCAATTGCGCCGCATGCTGCCCGGTGTCACGCACAAGGTCCTCACTCAGCAATTGCGCGAGCTCGAGGTCGATGGTGTCGTCCACCGGGATGTCTATGCCGAGGTTCCGCCCAGGGTCGAGTATTCACTCACGCCGCTCGGCCGCGAGCTGGCGCCGTTGCTCGAGGGAATGCACACGTGGGGCGAACGGTTGGCCAAGGCGCAGCGAAGCACGCGTGACGCGCGGGAGCGAGTGTCTCCCTGAGAGGGCGCACGCGGTCTCAACGATGGCGACGCGCGTCAGCGCTTCCGGTGACCGTCGGTCACCGTGCACGCGGGGAGGCGTACTTCTCAGCCTCGCGCTCGATGTGGAAGCGGAGGTCGTCGTCGAGCTCTTGCTCGACAGAGGCGCGGGAGAACAGTGCGCGCAGGCGATACCGAATGTCGCTCAGCACTTCAGAGAGCATGGTGTTCTCCTGTCTTTACGACATCCGCAATACGAGCGCGACCGCGGCCGTCAGGCGCTCCCAATCCTGCGCTTCGGCCTCGAGCTGCTTGCGGCCGGCGCGCGTGAGCTCGTAGTACTTTGCGCGGCGATTGTTGTCGGACGCGCCCCACGAGGCACTGATCCATCCGCGGCGCTCGAGGCGATGCAGCGCCGGATACAGCGAGCCTTGCGGGATCTGAAGCGTCTCGCGCGAGACCTGGTGGATGCGCTCGGAGATCCCCCAACCGTGCATCGGCGCGAGAGAGAGCGCCTTCAGAATCAGGAGGTCGAGCGTGCCTTGCGGCAGGTCGAGTCGGGTGTCGGTCACGGTTCATACCTCTTGCGCTTCTACAGGTCGGCAGAACTATGCAACCATTCTCTGTAGAAGCGCAAGGGGTCCGGCCGGCGGCCCGGCACTCGGCTGAGCCCGAATCCTGCCTAGCTCGCGTGGGATGCCCAAGCACGACGCCCTCACGACGAACCCGTCGCGCTCGACCGCCGCGCTCCTGATGGGACTCGCCGCCCTCGTGGTATTCATGCTCCTCGTTCGCGTGGCCACGGCGCCGTCCGTCGATGCGTTCGACCTCCGCGCCGAGCAGTGGTGCGCCGCGCATCAATCGTCCTGGCTGCACGGATTCTTCGACGTCGTCTCGAGAGTGACGGGCACCACCGGCATGCGCATCGTCGGTTTTGCGAGCGCGGCGCTACTCTTTCTGTATCGTTCGCGGCGTCTCGGCATCGGCATGCTCGCGGTCGTGCTCGCCGGCATGCAGGGATTTGAGCTCGCGAAGCGGGTCATCGCACGGCAGAGGCCGGCGCATGGATATGCGATCGATCCGTCCTACGCGTTTCCTTCCGGCCACGCGACGCTTGCCGCCGCCGTTTGCGGTACACTCGCGTACGTACTGTGGCGCGAGCGGCTCCTGCCGGGCGCGGCGGCGATCGGCGCGGGGATTGCCCTGCCCGTCGTCGTCGGAATCAGCCGTGTGTATCTCGACATGCACTGGGCAACGGACGTCGCCGGCGGCTGGTTGGCCGGGCTGATCGTCGCATCAGCGGCCGCAGCCGCCTACGAATGGACAATGACCCGTACAACCCGTACGAGATGAATCGCATCGCCCGCACCGCGCGCGCTATCGTGCTTTGCAGCTCTCTCTTCACAGCGCGCGCACGCGCGCAGGAACCACTCATCACGCACCGCGATCTCGCCATTCTCGGCGCGGCGACCGCCGGCGCGGCGGTGCTCTCACTGTATGACGTGCGCATCGCACGCGGCATCGGCGACACGCTCCTCCACGCGCGCCACGCGGGCTACACCACCGCGGCGAAGCGCGCGAGCATCGTGACGGAAACCGTGTTGATGGGCAGCGGCGGCGTCGTGTATTTCGTCGCGAATCGAGCGCGGAAGGAAGCCACGGCCGACATCGCGCTGCACAGCACGATGTCGGTGCTCTCAGCGGCGACGTTCATTCAGGTCGTGCGCGGGGTCGCCGGGCGGGCGCGACCATACGTCGTCGACGAAAACGGACGCCCGCACGACAGCGATCCCTACGACTTCAGCCTGCTGCACGGCTTCACGAGCTTCAACTACCGCTCGTTCCCGTCGATGCACGCGATGGCGAGCTTCGCAGTGGCGTCGGCGCTCTCCCAGGAGATGCGCTTTCGCCACACGCCGAACCGAAACGTCATCTCGCCGGCGCTGTACGTTGGTGCAGCGATGCCGGCCGTCGCACGCCTCTACCTGGACGAGCACTGGGCGAGCGACATCGCGCTCGGCGTCTTCCTCGGCGTCTTCTCGGGGCAGAAGGTGGTGCAATACACGCATTCGCATCCGCACAACTGGCTGGATCGGAAATTCCTCGGCTCGCGCGCGACGGCGACGGTGAGCGTCGGTGCGGGCGGCTTGTCGTTCGGCGTGGTGCCATTCTGAGCTGACATTGTGGCCGCGAATGTACCCCGCATCGAAACGCCCGGCGGGCAGGAATGTGCGTTCCGCGATCTACCTGACCACGTCCGGCCGCAGGTTCGTCCGGAAGAACGCGTCCACGCGCTGCCACGCGTCGCGCACCACGAAGCCGCGATCGAAGTAGTGATACTCGCCAGGATACACCATGAAGCTCGTGAGATCGCCCTTGCCCGCCTTGAGCAAATGATCCATCAGCAGCATCGAGTGAATGAACGGCACGTTCACGTCGGCGGTGCCATGCAGGATCAGCAATGGATGCTGGATCTGATCGACGTGTGACATCGGCGCGGCCTTCGCGTACACCTCGGGATGCTCGTCGGGCGTGCCGATGCGGCTCGTCGTCCAGCCGCCGTGGTAGGGATCGTCGTAATAGAGCTTGTAGTCTGCGACGCCGGCGACGTCGACCGCCGCCCGGAACCACGTCGGTTCCTGCGTGATCGCGAGCAGCGTGAAGAACCCGCCGTAGCTCAGCCCCCACACGCCAATGCGCTCGGGATCGACGTAGCCGAGCGACCTGAGGTACGTCGCCGCCATGCGGGCGTCTTTCGCGTCGTTGCCGCCGACGTCCATGTAGACGTCGTTGCGCCACTCACGGCCATACCCGATGCTGCCGCGATAGTCCGGCGCGATGACGACGTAGCCCTGCTGCAGCAAGAATTGATGAAACTCATAATAGACGGCCTCGTTGCGGTCCGTGTGCCAACCGTCGTAGTTCTGATTCACCCCGTCCGGGTGAATCCACACGATTGCCGCGTGCTTCCTGGTGCGATCGAAGTTCTTCGGCACGAAGAGCCATGCGGGGACCGGCCTTCCGTCCGGGCCTGGATAGTGAATGAGCGTCGGCGCGACGAGGCGCGACTTGTCGATGGTGGCCGGCATCGAAGACGTCAGACGCGTCACTTTCGCATTGGCGGCGGCGTTCGCGACGTAGAGATCCGCCGAGTTCTGAGCGTCGGTGTGCTGGAAGACCAGTCGCTTGTCGTCGGGCGACCACTGCGGCGCCGTGTTCGTGCCATGCCCCGATGTGACCGTGACGATCGTCGCGTTCGCGGGATCGTCGCCGATCGTCGCAGCCTGAATCTCTCGCGTGCCAGGCTGGTCGGCCGTATTCGCGTCCCACGCGATGCGACGGCTGTCGTGCGACCAGACGGCACGCCAATGTTCTCCGGGCGTCTTGGTGATCTGGAGCGGCGTGCCGCCAACCGTCGGGACGACGTAGATCTGATCCCAGCCGGTGACGTCGCTCGTATAGAGCAGCCACCGATGATCGGGCGAGATCGCATTGTTCGTCGTATTCACGGAGCTGAAGAACTTCTCGGCGGTGTCGACGTGGAGAATGATCGGCGGACCGCCGTTCGCGTCGACCGACTCCGTCGTGCGCGTCCGCCCACCGTTCGACACTCGGGTCGACAAGGTGTGCGTCGCGTCGATCCACGCGTTCCCGCCACGGCCAAAGCCTGTCGCGCCGCCGCGGCCCACGACACGTTCTGGTGTTCCGCCGGTCGCGGGAACCGTGAACGTCGTACCGCCTCCGCCACCCCGTGCGAACTCCGTGGCGACGAAGATGAGCTTCGGCCCGATCTCGGGCGGCGACGCGTAATGCTGAATGGGTTCCGCAGCGCGTCCGCCGACGGTGTACGTGAGATGTTCGCCGTCCGCTGACCACAAAGGCGCGCCAAGCGTGCTGTCGGCGTGCGCGATCACCTGATCGGTGTTCGTCGCGATCGTATGGACGATCAAATCACCGCCGGTCGCGCCGCCAGTGACGAACGCGATGCGCGTACCATCGGGCGAGAGCGAGAAACCGCGCCCGTGCGCAGCCGAGGCCCACGCGGTGCGCGGCGGGCCACCGCTCAGCGTGACGGCGAACAGCCCTCCATCGCGCTGAAAGAAGAACGTCCGACCGTCGTTGCTCCAGAATCCGCCGGCGCCACTCTGTCCGTTGGCGTAGGTGGTCAGGGGCCTCGCCGGGCTCGAGCCGTCCGCGGGAGCGACCCAGACATTGTTGATGCCGGCGCTGTCGTACGTGAACCAGACGTGGCTGCCGTCGGGTGTCCACTGTTGACCCGACGGATGCTTGATCTGGATGAGCTGTTCGATGGTCAGGTTCGACCGAGCGCGAGAGACATCGTGCTTGGTCGCCTGCGCGGCGGCGCCGACGGGGTTGATGGCGAACAGCGCGAGCGCGGGCAGCGGGAGCAATCGGGGAGTGGGCATGCCGCAACGCTACTGCAAGCCATGGAGAGGTTCAATCGGCGAATTCGGCCGCATCGACGAGTGTCTTGCCGGCGCCAGTAGTCTTCGCTGCATGAAGAAGATCGGATTCTTGTCCTTTGGTCATTGGAGCGCATCGCGGCAATCAGCCGCGCGGTCCGCGCGCGACGTTCTCCAGCAATCGATCGAGCTGGCCGTCGCGGCGGAGGAACTCGGCGCGGACGGCGCATACTTTCGCGTGCATCACTTCGCGCAACAGCTCGCGTCCCCCTTCCCGCTTCTCGCAGCCGTCGGCGCCAGGACGAGCCGCATCGAGATCGGAACGGCCGTGATCGACATGCGGTACGAGAATCCGTTCTACATGGTCGAGGACGCGGGCGCGGCCGACTTGATCAGCAACGGCCGGCTCCAGCTCGGGATCAGCCGCGGCTCGCCGGAGCAGGTCATCGACGGTTGGCGTCACTTCGGCTACGCGCCGCCGGAGGGCGGATCCGACGCCGACATGGGCCGTCGTCATGCCGAGGTTTTTCTCGAGCTGTTGAAAGGAGAAGGATTCGCCCGGCCCAACCCCAGGCCGATGTTTCCCAACCCACCGGGACTGCTTCGGCTCGAACCGCATTCAGTGGGACTGCGTGATCGT
>DATISA010000346.1:0-7430 GCA_035469245.1 Gemmatimonadaceae bacterium | reverse complement strand
GAGCTGTCGCGCGACGGCGTACACCCGAACGAGGCTGGATATCGTATAATGGCGCCGCTCACGGAGCGCGCCATCGACGCGGCGATCGCGAAGCCAGCTGAGCCTCGCCCATAAAGATTTGCGCCTCCGCGCATTGACAGTTGGTGCGAATTAGTGGATGCTCTCCCACCCCTTCCGGAGTTGTCGATGCGGACTACGACGGCTACACGCTCCACCGCTCTACTCGCTACACTGACGATCGCGCTTCTCACCATCGCGCCCACCTCGCCACTCGCGGCCCAAAAGCAGCAAGGCGCGGCAGCGACTGGAGGCAACGCCGCCGCAATTGCGGCGGTGCGCGCCGCCTTGGACAAGTACAAGGATCCGGTCGTGGCGATTCGTGACGGGTATCTGTCGACGGTCGGATGCATCGACTTCCCCGGCGGCACCACCGAGCACGCTGCGCAGGGCATGACTATGAACTACAAGCCGGGTGCAATGGGCGTGCACTTGCTCAACATGGGTCTCGTGGGACCCAAGCTCGATTCCACCAAGCCGCAAGTGCTCCTCTACGAGCCGGTCGGCGACAAGCTGGTACTCACGGGCGCCGAGTGGTTCATGCCGGCGCAGCTCTCCAAGACGGCGCCGACGATTCTCGGCCACCAGCTCATGGGACCGATGGAAGGCCACGCGCCGATCATGCCCGCGGAGCTTCACCACTGGGACCTGCACGTGTGGCTCTGGAAGACCAATCCGAACGGAATGTTCGAGCCGACCAATCCGGCGGTGAAGTGCCCCAAGTCGTACAGCTACACCTTCGCCGACGCGCCGCCCAAGATGGTGAAGCCGTAACAGTCTCGGTATGATTGAAGCGCGTGCACCCGCTGGTTCCGGGTGCACGCGCTTCGTCGTTTCCTGCCCGCCCGCCGCTCTAATCGGAGGCTGTTTCCGTGCGCAGATTCATGCCCCGCCTCATCACGTTGCTGTCGATTCTCTCCACGATTCCCCTCGTCGTCCAGGCGCAAGGCTCCGAGTTGTACTCCGACATGCGCTGGCGCCAGATCGGACCCACACGCGCTGGTCGTGCCCGTGCCGTGATGGGAGTGCCCAGCCAGCCGAACGTCGCCTACATCGGCTTCGACAATGGCGGCGTTTGGCGCTCCACCGACTACGGCTCGACGTGGCAGCCACTGTTCGACGATCAGCCGACCGGATCGATCGGCTCGATCGCCGTGCCGCCGTCGAACCCGAACATCATTTACGTCGGCAGTGGCGCCGGGATCATTCGTCCGGACCTCGCGGTCGGCGACGGCATGTACAAGTCGACCGACGCGGGCAAGACCTGGACGCACCTCGGCCTCGACGATACGCAGATGATCGCGCAGGTCGAGGTCGATCCGAACAACCCCGACCGCCTGTTCGTCGCCGCGCTCGGCCACCCATACGGTCCAAACGCGGAGCGCGGCATCTATCGCTCGACCGATGGCGGCAAGAGCTTTCAGAAAGTTCTATATAAGGACGAATACACGAGCGGCAACGACGTTCGCATCGATCCAACCGACCCGAACATCGTGTACGCGGCGCTCTGGCAGCAGCAGCAGTCATACATCGAAGGTGGATCGTTCGGCGGCGCCAGCGGCGGCATCTTCAAATCCACCGACGGTGGCACCACGTGGAAGCAGCTCGAAGGCGGCCTTCCCACCGTCCTGCAGGCAAACCTCGCCATCGCCCCGAGCAACCCGAAGGTGATCTACGCGATGGTCGCCGGTCTCGCCCCGAACGCGCCGGCGAACGCCGGCTTCGGCGGCGGCACCGTGGCGCTGTATCGCTCGAGCGATGCAGGCGCGACGTGGACCGTGGTCGATGGACCCGGCGTCGCGGGCCATCCGGTCGACAACCGTCCGCTCGGCCGGATCGGTGGCGGCGATCTGCCGACGATGGCCGTGGACGCAAAGAACGAGAACGTCGTGTATAGCACATCCACCGTCCTGTGGCGGACCGAGGACGGCGGCGCCACCTGGTCGGCCGTGCGCGGCGCGCCGGGCGGCGACGACTATCAGCACATCTGGATCAACCCGAACAACCCGAACATTCTGCTCGTCGTCAGCGACCAGGGCGCCGTCATCTCGGCGAATCGCGGGCTGTCGTGGAGCAATTGGTACACGCAGCCTACGGCCGCGATGTACCACGTTTCGACCGACAACACCTTCGTCTATCGCGTGTGCGGCGGACAGCAGGACTCCGGATCGGCGTGCGTCGACAGTCGATCAGCCGACGGGCAGATCACGTTCCACGACTGGCACCCGGTCAACATCCAGGAGTATGGCGAAGCCGCGCCCGACCCGCGCGACCCCGACAAGGTCTACGGCAGTTCGCGCAACACCGTCTCGCTCTACGACCGCAAGACGGGTCAGACGACGAACGTCGGACCGAGTGCCGAGCAGCGAGGCACCGCGTACGGAAGGAATGTGCGGACGATGCCGCTCGAGTGGTCACCCGTGCGGCCCGACGTGCTGTTCTACGCGTCGAACGTCGTGTGGAAGACCAGCGATCACGCGCACAGCTGGACACGCATCAGTCCCGATCTCACGCGCCAGACCTGGGCCGTGCCGGCGAACGCCGGGAAGTACGCCAGCACCGTAACACCGGCGCCTCAGGGCTCGATCACGGCGCTGTCGCCGTCGCCGCGCGGGATCAACATCATCTGGGCTGGCACCGACGACGGCAACATCCAGGTGACCACGGATGGCGGCGCCACGTGGAGCAACGTCACGCCGGCGCAAATCAAGCCGTGGACGCGAATCTTCAACATCGAGGCCGGCCACTTCGACGATCGCACCGCCTACGCCGCGGCCAACACCTTCCGCGTCGACGACAACAACCCGCACTTCTGGCGCACGCACGACGGCGGCAAGACGTGGACGGAGATCGACAACGGCATCGCGCCAGGTTCGGTCGCCAACTCCATCCGCGAGGATCCTCGCCAAAAAGGATTGCTCTACGCGGCCACTGACGTGCAGGTGTGGGTCTCGTTCGACGACGGCGATCACTGGCACTCGCTGCGGCTCAACATGCCGGCGATCTCGGTGCGCGACATCCAGCTCAAGGATGACAGCACCTGCATGTGCTCGGATCTCGTCGCCGGCACGCATGGCCGCGGCTACTGGATTCTCGACAACGTCACGCCGCTCCGGCAGGCTTCGGCGGCGGCGCAGGCGCGGGAAGCGTATCTCTTCAAGCCGGCGACCGCGGTACGCGTCCGCTTCGGCACGAACGACCCAACGCCGTGGCCGCCCGAACTGCCCGCGGGACAGAATCCCCTTCCCGGCGGGATTATCGACTACTACTTGCCGGCAAACTCCAGCGGGCCGGTGACACTCGATGTGCTCGACGCAGCGGGCAAGGTCGTGCGCTCCTATTCGAGCAACGATCCGGTTCGATCGCCGCATCCGGCGCTCGACCCCGAAGCGTACAACAAGCTCTGTCAGCAGAATCCGAGCGCCACGTTCTGTAACCTGCCACTGTACTGGCCTGCACCGCCCATGGTGCTAGAGACCAACAAGGGCATGCACCGGTTCAGTTGGGATCTGCACTACCAGCCGATCGTGCCGATCGAGGAAGGCGGCGGCGGCGAAGAGGGCGCGACAGGCGCCGTGCCGCACCGCACGTACCCCGAGCCGAATACGCCGTGGGCACCGCCCGGCGCGTACACCGTTCGACTCACCGCGAGCGGCAAGAGTTACACGCAGCCGCTCACGCTCAAGCTCGATCCGCGAGTCAAGACGCCCGCCGTGGGTCTCGCACAATTGACATCGCTCTCCAAGGAGATGTACGACGGCGCCGTTTCTGCGCACGCCGCGTTGCTCCAGGCTCGCGCGCTCTCGGCGAGACTGGCGGGCTTGTCTGGCGCGGATGCGGCCACATTGAAGGCGCGGATCGATTCAATCGCTCCGCCGGCCCCGGCAGGCGGGCGCGGGCGCGGTGGTCGCGGCGGGGGTTTCGGCGGCGGGCGAGGGCGGGGTGGTGCGGGTGCTGCCGCGCCGACGCTCGAGAGCGTGAGCAACGCGCAGCTTGCAGCCGCTTCGGCAATGCAGGAAGCCGAGCTCACGCCGACGGCGGGGCAGGTGGCAGCAGTCGCACGCGCGCGCGCCGACGGAAAAGCGGTGATGGATCGATGGACCGCGATCAAGACGCGCGATCTCGCCGCGTTGAACGCGAAGAGGAAGGCAGCGGGCGAGGCGGCTGTAACGGTACCGCCAGCGGCTCCATAAGACGGCTCGGCTTGCGGCTAACGGCGCTCGGCTTGGCTCACGGCTGATGGCTGACGGTTTGGGCTGACGGCTTATGGCTGACGGCTAGGCTGGCAGCCGCAGCTGGCAGCTAACGGCTGGAGCTCATGGCTGACAGCCAAGCCGTCGGCTGACAGCCATGCCGTCAGCTGTCGGCCAGGCCGTCAGCTGTCGGCCAAGCTGTCGACTGTTAGCCAAGCTGTCAGCTAATAGCGCTCAGCAAGGGCTGTCAGCCGTCAGCTGAGCGCCAAGCCGAGCGCCGTCAGCCGCAGGCCGAGCCGTGACCCCGTGCCATTCAGTAAGTTTCGAGCATGGCCTCCGCCTCTCCTCCGGCCACGCTTCGGCCGCTCGCCGAGCGCTACGCGATCGAGGGTGAGCTCGGCCGCGGCGGCATGGCTACGGTCTACCTGGCCGAAGAGCTCAAGCACCAGCGCAAGGTCGCCATCAAGGTGCTCCGGCCCGACGTTGCCGCTTCCCTCGGCTCCGAGCGCTTTTTGCGTGAGATCGGAATTGCGGCCCGACTGGCGCACCCTCACATCGTGCCCCTGATTGATTCGGGCGACGTCGAAGGTCTGTTGTACTACGTGTCGCCCTTCGTGCCCGGCGGCTCGCTGCGCGATCGGTTGCAGCGCGAAGGACGCCTGCCACCGCTCGAGGCGCTGCGCGTGACGCAGGAGATCGGCGCGGGGCTCGACTACGCCCACCGCGCCGGGTTCGTCCACCGCGACGTGAAGCCCGAGAACGTGCTGTTTGCTGACGGCCACGCGCTGCTGGCGGACTTCGGCGTCGCGCGCGTCTGTTGTGACACGCACGAGGAATTGGATGAGCAAACGCTCACTGACGCCGGAATCGTCGTCGGCACGCCCGAGTACATGAGCCCCGAGCAGGCCGCGGGCGATCGCGACCTCGGAACGCGGAGCGACGTGTACAGCCTCGGCTGTCTCGTTTACGAAATGCTCGCCGGCGAACCGCCGTTCCGCGATTCGAGCGCGCGGGTGACGATGGCGCGACAGGTGACCGAGGCACCGCGTTCCCTTCGCGTCCTTCGCGCCGAGCTTCCGCCAGCCCTCGATGCCGTCGTGGCGAAGTCCCTCGCCAAGGCCCCGGAGCAGCGATGGGCGAGCGTCCCGGAATTCGTCCGCGAGCTCGAGGCCGCGATCACCGCGCCGACCGAGCTCGCAGGGCGCGCGAGCCGCGCGGTTGGCCGCAGCATCGCCGTGTTGCCGTTCGTGAACACCAGCTCCGACCCCGAAAATGAATACCTGAGCGACGGGATTACCGACGAGCTGATCGACGCGCTCTCCAAGCTCGGCGGCCTGCGCGTCGCGTCGCGGACGTCGGTGTTTGCCATCAAGGGCAAGCCGCTCGACGTACGGGCGATCGGCGCGATGCTTGGCGTGACCGTGGTGCTCGAAGGCACAGTGCGCAAGATGGGCGATCGGTTGCGCGTGACCGCACAGCTCACGTCGACCGACGACGGGCGTCTGCTCTGGTCGCAGCGCTACGATCGCGATGCCGGAGACGTCTTCGCCGTGCAAGACGAGCTCGCGCACACGATCGTGACCAAGCTTCGTGGCACCTGGCTCGCCGAATTGGCGGAGCCGGAACCCAAGCGCGGTACGGCGAACGTGACCGCGTACGGGTTGTATCTGCGCGGTCGCTGGGCGCTCAATCAGCGCACGGACGAGCTGACGGCAAAGGCGATCGAGTACTTCGAGCGTGCCATTGCCGAGGACCCGAACTACGCGCTCGCCTACACCGGATTGTCCGACGCCTACGCGCTCCACGTCGACTACCGGAGCGTGCCGGTCACCGAAGGGTTTCAGCGCGCGCGGTCGTACGCGCGCCGTGCCCTGGAGATCGACGACACGCTCGCCGAGGCGCATTCGTCGCTCGCCTGGACCCGGTTCATTTATGATTGGGATTGGGCCGGCGCCGAACGCGAGTTTCGCCGCGCCATCGAGCTCGATCCGCGTTACCCGACGGCGCACCAGTGGTACGCGTCGATGCTCGCGTCCCAGGCCCGGCATGAAGAATCGATCGTCGAGGCCCACACTGCCCAGGAGCTGGACCCGGGCTTCGTGTCCATCCGCCGCGGTCTTGGGTATCAGTATTTCTATGCCCGCCGGTACGAGCGAGCGCGCCACCACCTGGAGCACGCGATCGAGATGAACCCGACCGCCGAGGAGACGTATCGGGTTCTCGGCCTCGTGCTGTCCGTGGAGGGGAAGCACGGAGACGCCGTGTCGGTCCTGCGCGAAGCGATCGGGCTGCCGGGCGCGGGCGGCTACACCGCCGCCACCTTGGGCTACGCGTTGGCTCGCGCCGACAAGCGCCAGGAAGCCGAGCGGATCTGCGCCGACCTGGAATCACGAGGCCAGCGCGAGTACGTGTCGCCCGCGGCGTTGTCCATGATCCACCTTGGTCTAGGGAACTTCGGTCGTGCTCTCGATTGGATGGAGCGGGCTCACGCCGAGCGGCGAGGGTGGCTGGCCTACCTGACCGTGAATCCAATCTTCGACCCGCTGCGCGCCGAGCCGCGCTTTGCCGCGCTCGTGCGAGAGATGCGTCTGCCCCAAGGCCCCGCGCAACACGCCTGAGCTCAGCGCCCGCTGAACGCGCCGAGCAGCCTTTCTTGCCGAGCGGCCTTTCCTATGGTAGGGCTCCCACCGGGAAGCCCGGACGCCGCGCGCCTCCGGTCGGGTCGCGCGCGCGGACAGTGGCAATTTGTGTTGCCCTCGATCATGCGGCCTCGTCGGTATTGGGAACGGCCAGCTCGACAGTAAGCCACATCACAGACACGTCGTCCCAAACCCGTTGACCGTGACGAACACCGCTCAGCAGTTCGTGCCTCGTGTAGCGCCGAGGACGGACCTCATCCAGTCTGGTATCGCCCCAATCGATGGTCAGCTGGACGGGTTGATGCCCGCCCGGACCTACGTGCTGAGCGGCGCGCCTGGCACCGGCAAGAGCATCGCTGCGTTGCAGTTCCTCATGGCTGGCATCAAGGCTGGCCAGCGAGGCGCCATTCTCACCCAGGACGACCCGCAGGACCTGCTCTCGCAGGGCGAGTTCCTCGGGATCGACATCGCCGGCGAAGTGTCTGCCGGCCGGCTGGTGCTGCTGCGCTTCACGCTCGACTTCTCGCGCCGGTATTCGCGC
>DATISA010000345.1:0-3304 GCA_035469245.1 Gemmatimonadaceae bacterium | reverse complement strand
CACGAATCAGGTCCTCGCCGCCCGGCCGCACGCGCCAGCCGCCGGCGAGCGCCGGCGCGATCCCGTCTCCGCGCGCCCGCGGCGCGGCGCTGCCGACCATCAGGTCGAGAATCTTCCACCCGGTTCGTACCACGCCATCCGGACGCAGGTCGAACGCCTGAGCGTCCGCTGCCGAGGCGAGCGCAAGCACCGATTGCGCGCGCGCGATGAACGGACCGCTCCTGGATGGGCTCTGCTCGCGCCGTGTGGCCCGGGCTGGTGTGGCTGACACGGCGGCATCGAGCCGGCCTGCCCAGACGAGCGAGGCCACCTCCTCCACCGTTGCGCTCCGGGCGAGGGGGATCGCGTCGTGCCCCCGGTAGAACAGCGTGTCGCCGCCGATCAGCGTGATCGCCGACTCCAGGACCGGCATGCCCCACTGCAGCGCGTGCGCCGCCACCTTGTCGGGATTGTGGCGCTCGTCGGCACGCCGCCGCAGGCGCGCGACGTCATCGCGCGCGTAGCGCCGCTCGCGCGTGGCGCCGGGCGCCGGCTCCGAGCGAATCAGGCCCCGGCTCACGTACGCATACAACGTCGGACGCGTCACGCCCAATGCGCGCGCCGCCTCGGCGGCGTCAATCCAGGCATCAGTGAGTGTCATATTGATCGATCAATCAACGTTGACTCGATTATGCACTCACACCTAGCTTTTCGCCATGGCACCCTTTCCAATTACATCCGGAGGACTCGAGGGCGTTGTCGCCGCGACCACGCGCCTCAGCCACGTCGACGGCGAGGCGGGCGAGCTCGTCATCGCGGGGTTTCCCGTCGGCGAGCTTGGCGCCAACGCCACGTTCGAGGAGACGACCTGGCTCCTCTGGAACGGCGATCTCCCGTCACCATCACAACTCGACGCCTTTCGAGCCGAGCTGGCGGGGCATCGTGCCCTGCCCCCCGCGACGCTGGCGATTCTGCGCGAGTGCGCCCGCTCGCGTGTCGAGGCAATGGACGCGCTCCGGATCGCGCTCGGTACGGTCTCGATCGCGTCGAGCGAGCCGACGGCGATCGTCGCAATGGCGCCGACCATCGTTGCCTCGTTCGCGCGGCTGATTGGCGGCAACGAGCCGATCGCCCCGCGCGCCGATCTTGGACACGCGGCGAATTACCTCTACATGCTGAACGGCGTCGAGCCCGACGCCGAGCGGGTACGGGGACTGGAGACCTATCTCAACACGGTCGTCGATCATGGACTCAACGCATCCACGTTCACATGCCGCGTGATCACGTCCACCGGATCCGATCTCGTCTCGGCGGTCGTCGGTGCGATCGGCGCGCTCAAGGGGCCGCTGCACGGCGGCGCCCCCGGTCCGGCGCTCGAGACGGTTTTCGAGATCGGCACTGCTTCGCGTGCTGAAGAGGTACTGCGGCGAAAGATCGAATCGGGCGAGCGGCTGATGGGGTTTGGCCACCGCGTCTACAAAGTGCGTGACCCGCGAGCCGACGTGCTCGCGGCGGCTGCCGAACGCCTGTTCACGCGCGGCGGCGACATGCGGCTCTACACACTCGCGCGCGCCGTCGAACGGACGGCACTGCGTCTGCTCGAGGAATACAAGCCTGGCCGCCGGCTGCAGACGAACGTCGAGTTCTATACGGCGTTGCTGCTCCACGGACTCGGGCTCGAGGTGCCGCTCTTTACACCGACATTCGCGATCAGCCGCGTGAGCGGGTGGGTCGCTCACGCGCTCGAGCAACGCGCGGCGAATCGACTCATTCGGCCGGCATCCGAGTACGTTGGACCGCGTGGACGCCGTTGGCGCGACCGCGGTACCGTCCGCGAGCACGTCGGGTGAGTGCCTAGTCCCTCGTTCGTGCATTCCTGATGCGACACGCCTTGCCGCGACTGTACAGTATGCGGTGAGGTGACCGGTGAATCGTCGTCGTGCAACATCTTTCCTGGCCCTGCTGTCTCTGCTCGGTTGTGCCGACGGCGTGCCAAGCGAGCCCCAGGGCTTTGGCGTCGAGGGCCGTGTGGCACTGGCATCGCTGATGGCGCTCAGCGACGGGCATCTGCAACAGATCGTCGCCGAGTTCGAGGTGCTGGCGAGCACCAATGAGGCCCGCTCTGCCGACTGGAAACAGATCCGTGCCCCTCTGGACGCCGTGGCACGGAGCAACGTTCCCGCGCTGGTGTGGTTTGCCTTGCCCGATGGCTCGTACTGGTCCGTGCCGGGCGGACAGGCCGCGGGCAATTTGTCGGACCGCCAATACTGGCCGCGCCTCACGTCAGGCCAGACCATCATCGGGGATCTCGTGGCCAGCAAGGCCACTGGCAAGAGCTCGGCAATCGTCGCCGTGCCGGTGCGAAGCGCCGATGGCACCATCGTCGGGTTCTTCGGCAGTTCCGTCTACCTCGACAGCCTCAGTCTGATCCTCAAGCGCGAGCTCGACCTCCAGCCAGATCAGATCTTCTTTTCCATCGACGCCACGCCGATCGGCGCGCTGCAGAATGATCCGTCCGAAGTCTTTCTCGACCCGTACGCGCTGGGCGAGCCTGAATTAGAGCGGGCAATCACCGAGATGCTGGCAAGAAACGAGGGCGTAGTGACATATCACTACCGCGGCAAACGTCGCACGGTGCTCTACCGAAAGTCAGCGGTGAGCGGCTGGTGGTACGCGTTCGGGCGCGTGTGGGAGTGACGTCGCTGCTGCCCAGTCCCGCTGGTATTACGGCGACAAGAGCGAAGCGAGGTGGGCACTCTGGGTTGGCGTCGCGTCTGGCCGCACGCTGAGTTGCCATCGCGTCTTTGGATCAACACCGCCCTGGAGTTGCAGGCCATACCACGCCAGGGCCTCGTCGTAGTCGAGCTCCTCGGTCGTGTCGAGCGCGCGGTGAAACCAGTCGTCGAGACTGGTGCCGGCCACTTCCGATGCTACGGAGCGAAACTGTTCGGGAGTGAAGCCGTGAGCGCCGGAATAGCGTGCGTACGCCGAGCGCATCACGTCGTCGAGACTTCGGCGCCCGTCGGTCACATGTCGAATTCGCGCGTCGAGCACAAAGCCGACCACAGGCCCCTTGGTGTAGTAGCTCACCGTGGTCGCGCGATCCATCCCGACCGCGGAGTTCTCGCTGTTCCACACGTCGAGCGACGACTGCGACAGCGTTTGCACGAGACGTCCGGGCGTGTTCTGCAACTGACTGATGAGCGCCGATATCCAGCCCAGAAATTCCGGCGTGCCGGCAAGGCCGGAGCGTGCGACCATGAGATCGCCGTAGTAGGTCGTGAGGCCTTCGGAGATCCACAGGCTCGGCGTCTTCGGCGCGCCC